>NZ_JBSGVS010000007.1:0-178799 GCF_053608565.1 Streptomyces sp. NPDC055025 | reverse complement strand
AGTTCTCCCGGATCATCCAGGCCAAGACCGACGCCGAGGGCGGCGAGGTCACACCCGCCCAGATCTGGTCCGTCTTCCAGGACGAATACCTGCCCAACCCCGACAACGCCTGGGGACGGATCCAACTCCGCTCGGGACAGAGCACCACCGACACGGACGGCCGTGACACGCTGACCGTGCAGGCCGTGGTGGACGGTGCGGAGACGGTGCTCACCGGCACCGGCAACGGCCCCATCTCGGCGTTCTTCGAGGCCCTGGCCGCCGTCGGGGTGGACGCCCGGCTCCTGGACTACCAGGAGCACACGATGAGCGAGGGCGCGAGCGCGCAGGCCGCCTCGTACATCGAGTGCGCGATCGACGGGACGGTGCTCTGGGGCATCGGGATCGACGCGAACACCACACGGGCGTCACTCAAGGCGGTCATCTCCGCCGTCAACCGCGCGGCCCGCTGACAGAGCCGTCACGGTGACTCTGAGCCACTGATCAAGCGCTCACCTGGGCGTTTGCGAGCCCCGTCCACCCTTTGCGGTGGGCGGGGTTCAGCCATGTCGTGGCGATCTCACGCCGCGGTACTGACGGGGCCCTGTCGATGTGGCTAACATCACGTCAACGCGGCAATGTTGCCGGAGCGTTACGGAGGTGCGCGACGTGCTGCCAGCTCAGGGATCAAGCGGCCGAAAAGTGCGCATCTGCGGCATTCGTACGTCCTGGAACACCGTCGGTGACGGCGAGTTCTTCTGTCCCGACTGCGGGGGCGACCGCAACTACCGCCGTCGCACCGGCCGTCGCCGGTTCACCGTCCTCGGCGTTCCCCTGCTCGCGCGCGGAGTCGCGGGACCCGTGATCGAATGCGCGGCCTGTCACGCCCACTTCGGCACGGACATCCTCGACCACCCCACGACCATCCGCTTCTCCGCGATGCTGCGCGACGCCGTGCACACCGTCGCGCTCGCCATCCTCGCGGCCGGCGGGATGTCCTCCCGTACGGTCAGGGAGACCGCGGTCCACGCCGTCCGCGCGGCCGGGTTCGAGGACTGCACGGAGGACCGGCTCACCGATCTGGTGGAGGCGCTCGCCGCCGACACCGGCCGGTTCGTGGCGGGCCCGGATCTGGACCCGGGCCCGTGCGGCGCGGCGCTCGCCATCGAGCTGCACGAGGCGCTGGAGCCGCTGGCCCCGCATCTCGCCCCGGCGGGCCGTGAGTCGATCGTGCTCCAGGGCGCCAGGATCGCCGTGGCCGACGGACCGTACAGCCCGGCGGAGCGCGAGGTGCTCAGCATTGTCGGCGGCGCGCTGCTGCTGTGCTCGGACGACACGGAGAGACTGCTGCTGGCGGCATCGGGAACGCCCTCCTGAGCGCGGTCCGAGCGGCTCCTGAGCACGGGCTCCTGAGCACGGTCTGAGCGCCGCCTGGACGCCGGTCTGCGCCGCACTGGAGCTACGGGCCCTGAGCGGGCCCCGAGCGCCGCCCCGCGCGCGCCGGAGCGCCGCCCCGCGGCGTCCCGCGGCAGACGACGGGCGGCCTGCCCCCGCCCCCGCGCGTCCCGGTGCGGCTCGGCGGTCCGCGCCCATGCGGGAGAATGACGCCATGAGTCTGTTCCGGGACGACGGCGTCGTGCTGCGCACCCAGAAGCTCGGTGAGGCCGACCGCATCATCACGCTTCTGACCCGCGGCCACGGACGCGTCCGCGCCGTCGCCCGGGGGGTGCGGCGCACGAAGTCCAAGTTCGGGGCGCGGCTGGAGCCGTTCTCCCATGTCGATGTGCAGTTCTTCGCACGCGGCAGCGAGCTCATCGGCCGCGGACTGCCCCTGTGCACGCAGAGCGAGACCATCGCTCCGTACGGTGGCGGCATCGTCACCGACTACGCGCGCTACACCGCGGGGACGGCGATGCTGGAGACCGCCGAGCGCTTCACCGACCACGAGGGCGAGCCGGCCGTCCAGCAGTATCTGCTCCTGGTCGGCGGGCTGCGCACGCTCGCCCGCGGTGAACACGCCCCTCATCTCATCCTGGACGCCTTCCTGTTGCGCTCCCTCGCGGTCAACGGATACGCGCCGAGCTTCGACGACTGCGCCAAATGCGGACTCCACGGGCCGAACCGATTCTTCTCCGTGGCGGCGGGCGGGGTCATATGCGGCGACTGCCGGGTGCCCGGCAGCGTCGTACCCTCTGCTGAGGCCGTCGGACTGCTGAGCGCGCTGCTGACCGGCGACTGGGAGACGGCCGACGCGTGCGAGGCGCGACATGTCAGGGAGGGCAGCGGGCTGGTGTCCGCCTATCTGCACTGGCACCTGGAGCGCGGTCTGCGCTCGCTCAGATACGTAGAGAAGAACTGATACGTAGAGAAGATTTGGGAGACGAGAGCGCATGGCACGACGCGGAATCCTGGGACGTTCCCGCCGCGAGTACAAGACGCCCGAACCGCACCCCTCGGGCGCGCGGCCGCCGAAGATCCCCGCCGAGCTGGTGCCGGAGCATGTGGCGTGCGTGATGGACGGGAACGGCCGCTGGGCCAAGGAGCGCGGTCTGCCGCGCACCGAGGGCCACAAGGTCGGTGAGGGCGTCGTCCTCGATGTGCTCAAGGGCTGTCTGGAGATGGGCGTCAAGAACCTCTCCCTGTACGCCTTCTCCACCGAGAACTGGAAGCGCACGCCCGACGAGGTGCGCTTCCTCATGAACTTCAACCGCGATGTCATCCGGCGCCGCCGGGACGAGATGGACGAGCTGGGTATCCGTATCCGCTGGGTCGGCCGGATGCCCAAGATGTGGAAGTCGGTCGTCCAGGAGCTCCAGGTCGCGCAGGAGCAGACCAAGGACAACGACGCCATGACGCTCTACTTCTGCGTCAACTACGGCGGGCGCGCGGAGATCGCGGACGCGGCGAAGGCGCTCGCGGCGGATGTGGCGTCGGGGAAACTCGACCCGGCGAAGGTCAATGAGAAGACATTCGCGAAGTATCTCTACTATCCAGACATGCCGGACGTGGATCTCTTCCTGCGTCCCAGCGGTGAGCAGCGCACGTCCAACTACCTGATCTGGCAGAGCAGTTACGCCGAGATGGTCTTCCAGGACGTGCTGTGGCCGGACTTCGACCGCAGGGATCTGTGGCGGGCCTGTCTCGAATTCGCCTCCAGGGACCGGCGCTTCGGCGGGGCCCTGCCCAACCTGGACGAGCAGGAGGCGGAGGAGATTCCGCAGGGCTGACCGTCTCCTCCGGTGCCGGACGGGCCGGCTGTGCGCCCGCCCGGCACCCGGGGACGAACGCCCGCCCGGCCGCCCGGCACCCTGGTCCCGGCCGGTCGGACGCTGATCCTTCCCGGACAGGCTCCAGGTCCTGTCCGGACAGGACCTAGTTCTTCGCGGCCTGGCCCGCGCACTCCGCGCATTCCGCGCAGGTGCCGAAGATCTCCACCGTGTGCGCCACGCTCACATAGCCGTGCTGCGCGGCGATCGTCTCGGCCCACTGCTCCACCGCGGGCCCCTCGACCTCGACGGCCTTCCCGCAGACCCGGCAGACAAGATGGTGGTGGTGGTCGCCGGTCGAGCAGCGGCGGTAGACGGACTCGCCGTCGTTCGTCCGCAGTACGTCGACCTCGCCCGCGTCGGCGAGGGACTGGAGCGTGCGGTACACCGTGGTCAGTCCGACCGAGTCACCGCGGTGCTTGAGCATGTCGTGGAGCTCCTGCGCGCTGCGGAACTCGTCGACCTCGTCGAGCGCCGCGGCCACCGCGGCACGCTGGCGGGTCGATCGGCCGCGCACGGGGGCCGCGCTCGATCCACCGCTGGGCGCAGTCGTCACAGGTGCCTCCTTGCCTCTGCCCGAATCCACCGGGCGTTGCCCGCTTCCCTCGGGCCATTCTGCCAGTTCGTGACCGGCTCGCGGTCAGACCGCGAGGTCGTCCGTGGGCCTACGGCCGGCGGGCCCGTCCTGAGCGGGGGTTACGTCCGGTACGCCCGTGGCCCGCCCCGCCGCCTCGGCGCTCCGCGGCGCCCCGGCGCGCCGTCTCGCGAGGGGAGTGGCGAGGACCGTCAGCACCACGAAGACCCCGATCGCCAGCAGCACGATCGTCGCGCCCGGCGGTACGTCCTGGTAGTACGAGGTGACCGTACCGGCGAGCGTCGCCGCCGTGCCGATCACCACCGCGAGCACGAAGGTGGCCGCGAACGACCGGGTGATCTGCTGGGCCGCCGCCACCGGCACCACCATCAGCGCGCTGACCAGCAGCAGGCCCACCACCCGCATGGCGACGGTGACCGTCACCGCGGCCGTGACCGCGATCAGCAGATTCAGCGTACGCACCGGCAACCCGGTGACCCGGGCGAACTCCTCGTCCTGGCTGACCGCGAAGAGCTGCCGCCGCAGTCCCACCGTCACCAGCACCACGAAGGCGGCGAGCAGCGAGATCGCGGTCACGTCCGACGGTGAGACCGTCGACAGCGAACCGAAGAGATACGAACTGAGATTGGCGTTCGAGCCGTTCGGCGACAGATTGATCAGCAGGACGCCGCCGGCCATCCCGCCGTAGAAGAGCATCGCCAGCGCGATATCGCCCCGGGTGCGGCCGTACGCCCTGATCAGCTCCATCGTGATGGCACCGGCCACCGAGACCAGCGTCGCGATCCACACGGGACTGACGGAGAGCAGAAAGCCGAGGCCGACCCCGGTCATGGCGACATGGCCGATGCCGTCGCCCATCAGTGCCTGGCGGCGCTGCACGAGATAGATACCGATGGCGGGGGCGGTGATACCGACCAGCACGGCCGCGATCAGCGCGCGCTGCATGAACGCGGTCTGGAGGATTTCCATGGTCAGGTCAGCAGTCCTGTACGGAGCGGCTCGCCGGCCGCGTGGGGATGGACGTGATCGTGGCCGGGCAGGGCGTGCTGGCCGAGGGCCCGTGGCGGTGGCCCGTCGTGGGTCACACAGCCGTCGCGCAGCACCACCGCGCGGTCGATCAGCGGCTCCAGCGGGCCCAGTTCATGGAGGACGAGCAGCACGGTCGTACCGGCGGCCACCTGCTTGCGCAGCGTCGCCGCGAGGATGTCCTGGCTGGCCAGATCGACGCCCGCCATCGGCTCGTCCATGATCAGCAGCTCGGGACCGGCGGCGAGCGCCCTGGCTATCAGCACACGCTGGTGCTGGCCGCCGGAGAGCGCGTCCACGGAGTCCTTGGCGCGGTCGGCCAGCCCGACCAGCTCGATGGCCTCCTCGACGGCCGCGCGGTCCGCCTTGGAGGGCCGGCGCAGCTTCGTACGGGAGAGCCGGCCGGAGGAGACGACCTCGCGGACGGTCGCGGGCACCCCGCTCGCCGCGGTGGTGCGCTGCGGTACGTAACCGACGCGCGCCCAGTCACGGAAGCGGCGCAGCGGGGTGGAGAAGAGCGATATCTCGCCGCTGGTCAGCGGGACCTGGCCGATCACGGAGCGTACGGCGGTGGACTTGCCGGAACCGTTGGCGCCGAGCAGGGCCACGACCTCACCGGGGTGCACGGTGAGGTCGATACCGCGCAGCACGGTGCGTGAGCCGAGCGTGGCGGTGGCACCGCGGACGGAGACGACCGGCGCGGCGTGCTGAGCAGCGGGTCCTCCGTCCGCGGTGGCTGTGTTCCCGGCCGTCTCCGGAGCACGCCGGGGGCCGGGCGACGGGGAGCCGGGTGCCGAGGGGCGGTGTGTCCGCTGAACCGGCAGGAAGCCTCTCGGCGCGCCCTGTCCGGGCGCGGCCGGGTTCGCCGCTGTCCGGTCGGCAGCCGGCCGGCCCGGGGCGGCCCCGCTCGGCCCGGTGCCGGCCGGTGCGCTGTCGGCCGGTGCGGTGCCGTCTTCGGGGCTCCCGGTCCCGGAGGTGCCGGCGGCCAGGGCGGTGGGCGCCGTCGCGGCCTCCGCCGCACGCGCCTCGCGGGCCTGTTCGCCGCTCTCCATGGTCGCCATGTGCCGCGCCTCCGTTGCTGCCGTCGGCCGGTTCATTTCGCGCCGAGTGCTTTCCGCAGCGCGGCGAGGTTGGCCTGCATGACCTCGATGTAGTCATCGCCCTTGGACCGGTCCGTAATTCCCTCCAGCGGGTCCAGGACGTCCGTCTTCAGTCCTGAGTCCGCCGCGATGGTCTTGGCGGTCTTGTCGCTGGCGAGCGTCTCGAAGAATACGGTGCCGACCTTGTCCTGCTCCGCGATGGTCTCCAGTTCCTTGATCCGGGCGGGGCTGGGCTCGGCCTCGGGGTCGATACCGGCGATCGCCTCCTGCTCCAGGCCGTAGCGCTCGGCGAGATAGCCGAAGGCGGCGTGGGTGGTGATGAAGGTCTTGGTGGCGGTGTCCGTGAGGCCCTGCTCGAACGCGGTGTCCAGCCCGCCGAGCTTGGTGACCAGCGCGTCCGTGTTCCTCCGGTAGGTGTCCGCGTTGTCCGGGTCGGCCTTCTCCAGGGCGGCGCCGACACCCTTGGCGACCTCGGCGTATCTCACCGGGTCGAGCCAGATGTGCGGGTCGTTGCCGTCCGCGGTGGACTCCTCCTCGGCCGCGTGCTCGTCGGCGGCGTGCTCATCGCCTCCGTGCACATGGCCGACCTCGGTGCCGTGCTTCTCCAGCGTGGTCAGGGACGCCGCGTCGACGATTTGCCCCACTCCGGACTGGTCGATCGCCTTGTCCACGGCGGGCTGGATACCCTTGAGGTAGAGAATGACGTCCGATTCGCCGAGCTCGGCGGTCTGCCGGGGCTTGAGCTCAAGATCGTGCGGCTCGACGCCCGGCTTGGTGAGCGTGGTGACGGTGACATGGTCACCGCCGATCTGCTGGGCCAGGAATTCCATGGGGTAGAACGACGCCGTGACCGCGAGCTTGTCACCGCTCTTCTTGTCGGCGGCGTCGGAGGAGGAGCAGGCGGACAGCGCCACCAGGCCGAGCGTGACGGCTCCGGCGAGGGTGGCGGTGGGTATCAGGCGTCGTGCGTTCATGACAGTCATTTTCAACAAAACTGGAAACGATTGTCAACAAGCGGCGGGTATGTCTCTTCCCGCACACCGATTTGATCGAAGGGGTGCGCCCGCCGCTAATCTGAAGCATTCGCGTTCGTCGTCGTCGTAATGAAGAGAGCACCGTGGCCGCCGACAAGATCGACACCATCGTCAACCTGAGCAAGCGCCGTGGCTTCGTCTACCCGTCCAGTGAGATCTACGGCGGGCAGAAAGCAGCCTGGGACTACGGGCCGCTCGGAGTCGAGCTGAAGGAGAACATCAAGCGCCAGTGGTGGCGCTACATGGTCACCTCGCGCGAGGACGTCGTCGGTATCGACTCGTCGGTGATCCTGGCCACGGAGGTCTGGGAGGCGTCGGGTCACGTCGCGACCTTCACCGACCCGCTCACCGAGTGCACGTCCTGCCACAAGCGGTTCCGCGCGGACCACCTGGAAGAGGCGTACGAGGAGAAGCACGGCAAGGCCCCCGCGAATGGCCTCGCCGACCTCAACTGCCCCAACTGCGGCAACAAGGGCACCTTCACCGAGCCCAAGCAGTTCTCCGGCCTGCTCTCCACCCATCTCGGCCCGACACAGGACACCGGCTCGGTCGCCTACCTCCGGCCCGAGACCGCGCAGGGCATTTTCACCAACTTCGCCCAGGTGCACCAGACTTCGCGCAAGAAGCCGCCGTTCGGCATCGCGCAGATGGGCAAGTCCTTCCGGAACGAGATCACTCCGGGCAACTTCATCTTCCGCACGCGCGAGTTCGAGCAGATGGAGATGGAGTTCTTCGTCAAGCCGGGCGAGGACGAGCAGTGGCAGGAGTACTGGATGGAGCAGCGCTGGAACTGGTACCGCGACCTGGGTCTCCGTGAGGAGAACATGCGCTGGTTCGAGCACCCCAAGGAGAAGCTCTCCCACTACTCCAAGCGCACCGCCGACATCGAGTACCGCTTCTCCTTCGGCGGCAGCGAGTGGGGCGAGCTGGAGGGTGTCGCCAACCGCACCGATTACGACCTCAACGCGCACTCCAAGGCATCCGGCCATGACCTGTCGTACTTCGACCAGGAGGCCGGCGAGCGCTGGATCCCCTATGTGATCGAGCCGGCCGCCGGTGTCGGCCGCACGATGCTCGCCTTCCTCCTCGACGCGTACAACGAGGACGAGGCGCCCAACGCCAAGGGCGTGCTGGAGAAGCGCACCGTGATGCGGCTCGACCCGCGGCTGGCGCCGGTCAAGGTGGCCGTGCTGCCGCTCTCCCGCAACCCGCAGCTCTCGCCGAAGGCCAAGGGCCTCGCCGAGGACCTGCGGCGCAACTGGAACATCGAGTTCGACGACGCGGGCGCCATCGGCCGCCGCTACCGCCGCCAGGACGAGATCGGCACGCCGTTCTGTGTGACCGTCGACTTCGACACCCTCGACGACAACGCGGTGACCGTGCGCGAGCGCGACACGATGAAGCAGGAGCGTGTCTCGCTGGACCAGATCCAGAGCTACCTCGGCGGCCGGCTGATGGGCTGCTGACCCGATCGCCGATCGCGGCCGGTGACCGCCCGACGGTCACGGTCGTGGCTCGAAGCCCCCGGTTCCACCACGGAACCGGGGGCTTCGTTGCACACTGGGCCCACGCGTCAACAGGAGGCACGGATGCCGTCCACGACCACCAGCAAGGTCAGCAGATGGGATCAGCACGGGCGTGAACATGTCGTACGCGTCCAGAAGGCGGGTGTACAGCGGTCGTTGACCTGTGACACCTGCGGCTGGCAGAAGAGCGCGCAGTTCCTGCCGTGGCTGAAAGCGCAGGAACATCTCACCGAGGCCCATCAGGCGACGGTGGAACCGGCCGGCGGCTGACGAGCGGAAGCCGGGCCGCCTGCGGCAGTGGGCGCGGGCGGCGCGGACCGCCCCCGCTCAGGGCCGCAGGCCGCGCAGCACCAGATCGCATACGGCGCCGAACTCGTCGTCGATCGTGGGCTTCCGCCACTCCGGGGCATACGAAGGGTCATGGAAGCGGGCCGTGGCGGCGAAGACCGCGCCCGCCGTCGCCGCCGGGTCGGCCGCGACGAACTCGCCCGCCCGCACGCCCTCTTCGACGATCCGGGTGAGCTGACGCGTCAGCTCGGTGAGATGCGCGTCGACCACACCACTGCTCTCGCCGATGAGCACGGAGAAGGTCGCGAACAGCTCGGGATCGTCCCCCGCCTTGTGGCGCTTGGTGTCGAACAGCGTCAGCAGCCAGTCACGCAGCTTCTCCGGACCCGGACCGGGCACCCGCTCCGCGCCCGGCTCGGCTTCAGCCCTCCGCGCTCCGTCCGTGATCCGCGCCAGGGCCACTTCCGTCCGGCTCAGCCAGCGCGCTGTGACCGCCTCGCGCAGTGCCGCCTTCGTACGGAAGTGCCGGTAGACACTGCCATGGCTGACGCCGAGCACCCGGGCCACATCGAGGACCGTGGCCTTCGCCGGACCGTAACGGCGCAGCACCTCCTCGGTGGCTTCGAGGATCCGCTCGGCGGTCAGGGACTCGGTGGCCATGGATGTCCGACCTTTCGTGGCCCGTACGGCTGGGCGCGCATACGGCGGGACGCGACAGATGACATTACCTGTCAGGTCCGACCACCCGACGGCTGAGCGGTCGCGGCCGGCATCGCCCGCGGGCGCTCATCGCTCGCTGTCGAGATGTGCCATCTGGGAGCTCGGATAGCGGTCACCCGCGGCGGCGTCGGCCGGCACCGCGCGCTCGACGGCGGCGAGATCCTCCGCGTCCAGCGTGACCCCGAGGGCGCCCAGGGCCTCGGTCAGCCGGTCCTGCCGGCGCGCGCCGACGAGCGGCACGATGTCCTCGCCCCTGGAGAGCACCCAGGCGATGGCGATCTGGGCGACCGTGACGCCCTTCTGCTCGGCGATCTTCCGCAGGGACTCCACCAGCCCGAGATTGTGTTCGAGATTGTCGCCCTGGAAGCGGGGGCTCACGGCACGGAAGTCGGTCGGGCCCAGCGCCCGGTCGCGGGTGAAGTGGCCGCTGATCAGTCCGCGGGAGAGCACTCCGTACGCCGTGACACCGATGCCCAGCTCGCGGACGGTGGGCAGGATCTCGGCCTCGATACCGCGAGAGATCAGCGAATACTCGATCTGGAGATCGGTGATCGGGGCGGTGGCGGCCGCGCGGCGGATGGTCTCCCCACCGGCCTCCGAGAGACCGATGTGGCGGACATGGCCGGCCCGCACCAGCTCGGCGATGGCGCCGACGGTCTCCTCGATCGGGACCCCCGGATCGACCCTGGCGATCCGGTAGATGTCGATGTGGTCGGTGCCGAGGCGCCGCAGGGAGTACGCGGCGAAGTTCTTCACGGCCGCCGGACGGCCGTCATAGCCGCTCCAGCCGCCGTCCGGATCGCGCAGAGCGCCGAACTTGACGCTGATCAGGGCCTGTTCGCGCGCGGCGGCCGGGGCGGTGCGCAGCGCTTCCTCGATCAACAGCTCGTTGTGGCCCATTCCGTAGAAGTCGCCCGTGTCGAGCAGTGTGATGCCCGCGTCCAGGGCGGCGTGGATGGTGGCGATGGACTCGGCGCGGTCGCCCCCGTCGTACATCCCGGACATGCCCATGCAGCCGAGTCCGATGGCGGAGGTCAGGGGGCCGGTGGTGCCGAGGCGACGGGTGGGGAGGGCGGGGGTGGTGGACATGCGTTTCCTCCAGGCGGATCGCGGCGGATCGCGAGTGACACCGACAACGATGGCATGACGGATGACAGATTTCAATTTCTGTCAGCGACTATGGCCGATGCTCGCCATAATCGCGTTACGTCCCGGTCCCGGCCGGTGGTAGCGTCACAGGCATGTTCTTCCAGATCTACGAGTGAGAGCGCGGCGGTCACGGCCCGCCCCCCACCGACCAATCCGCAGATCACTTCTCATCACTTCGGGAGAACCCCGTGGCAAAGAGCCGCAACAACCTTCTTGGCGTGGGCGGACAGCGCAAGAAGCTGTCCCGCGCCGATCAGCAGGGCAACGGCCCCGCACGTAACGCCGACCGCAAGGCCGCCGCCGACCAGAAGGCGGAGCTGCTGCGCAAGATGCGTGAGCGCGCCGCCGGCCAGGAGCAGGACGAGGACGGACCGGACGCCGCCCCGGCCCCGGAGACGGCCGAGGGATCCGCCGCGCGGGACTGACGCACACGCGCACAGGACTGACGCACACGGGACGGACATACGCAGGACGGACATACGCAGGACGGACATACAGCGGAGCAGGATGACGGGCCCGGACCACCTCGGTGGTCCGGGCCCGTGGGCGTCCGTCGTCCTGTACGGCGCGGGCCCTGAGCCGTCGTCAGGCCACCGAGCGCGGCAGCCGCAGACTGAGCAGTCCCGTCAGGACCACCAGGGCGAGCTGTGCCAGCAGGGTGATCACCAAAGCGTCCCGCATCCCCATCGCGGCGGCCAGGGAGAGGAAGAGCGAGCCCAGGGTCGCCACCCCGAGCGCCAGCGCGGACTGCTGGCCGGTGACCATGACTCCACTGCCCACCCCGGCCCGCTCCGAGGGGATGTCGGAGAGCACGATCCGGATGATGACCGGCAGTTGGAGCCCCTGGCCGAGGCCGGCCAGCGCGACGCCGGGCAGCAGTTCCGCTACGCCGATCGCGGGCCAGTCGTTCCAGAGGGTGAGCACCAGCAGGGCGACACCGACCAGCTGGGACACCGAGCCCGCCGTCACCACCAGACTGCCGTACCGCCGTACCAGCCGGGGGCCCGCCAGCGACGCGGCGAAGAACGCCACAGCCATCGGCACCAGCGCGATTCCCGCGGTGACCGCCCCCATGCCGAGGCCCTGCTGAAGCGCGATCGCGATCACGAACATGAAGCCGCCGAAGCCGATCGAGAAGGGCAGGAGCAGTGCCAGTCCGCGTCGGAGCGTGACCAGCGCGAGCAGACTCGGTGGTACGAGCGGGGTCCTGCCCTGCCGGTCGGCCCGTCGCTCCACCCGGACGAAGGCGTACGCCGCGACCGGGAAGGCGGCGAGCGAGATCCAGGTCCAGACCGGCCAGCCGGCGGCCCGGCCCTCGGTGAGCGGTGCCAGCAGGGTGATCAGCGAGACGGCCAGCAGAACCGTCCCCGGGGTGTCGATGGGCGCGGGCCGCTGTGAGCGGGTCTCCGGCACCGAACGGAACGCCAGGACCAGACCGAGCAGCGCGATCGGCACATTCACCAGGAAGATCGCGCGCCAGCCGCTGCCTGCGATGTTCGCCGAGACCAGTACGCCGCCGAGAATCTGGCCCGCCACCATCGCGAGGCCGGCGGTGGCACCGTACAGACTGACCGCCTTGGCGCGGCGCGGGCCGCTGGTCGCGGCATGGATCGTGGCCAGTACCTGGGGCAGCATCAGCGCGGCGGCCGAGCCCTGGGCGACCCGGGCCCCGACCAGGGTCCAGGCGTCGGGCGCGATACCGCAGACGAGCGAGGTGAGGCCGAAGGCCGCCATGCCCATGAGGAAGAGCCTGCGCCGGCCGAACATGTCGCCCAGCCGGCCGCCGAGCACGAGCAGCACGGCGTACGCGAGTCCGTACCCCGCCACCACCAGTTCGAGGAGGGCGGGACCCGCGGCCAGATCGTGGTCGATGGTCGGCAGGGCGACATTGACGATGAAGAAGTCGACCAGGGGAAGTGACGCGCCGAGCAGCACGGTGAAGAGACCGAGCGTGCCCAGCACCGACCCGTGGTCATGGACGATGGGAGAGCCGCCGGGGGACCCGCCGGGAGCGGCCACGCCGGTGGACGGGGGCGCGTTCGGGGCGGTTGCCGTGTTCGGGGTGTTTTTCGCGGAAGCTGTACTCACGACTACCACGATCACGCGTGACGCACCCTGGTACCAGAGTGTCTTTATCCTGGTACATGAACTACCCGGCAAGAGGCCGAGAGGTCCGCCGAGATGCCCAGAGCGACACGGAACCGGACATTCCGTACACTCGTGATCACGGCCAGTGACATGGATCGGCATCGATGAGCGGCTTGGGAGTGCGGCATGAAAGCAAGCAAGGGTGACCGCCTGGTGATGCACGGCAGGGTGGTCGGCAAGCACGACCGCGTCGTGGAGATCGTGGAGGTGATGGGACCGAACGGGACACCGCCCTTCAAGGTGCGCGGTGAGGACGGCCATGAGTCGATCGTCTCGCCGGGCCCCGACTCGGCGGTGGAGTCGCGTCCGAAGCGCAAGTGAAGCGCCTGACGGAGGAGGTGCCCGACGGAGAACAGGTGCCTGACGGGTGACAGGTGCCCGACGGGGACAGGCGGAGCGCTCAGGGGCGGGCGAAGCGCTCCGCTCAGCCGGGTACTCGGGGGTCTCATCCTGGTACCCGCACCACCTGGCAATGGCCTGGGACATGCGGCACGCTGGGGGGATGACCACGGCTGTACAGGAAACGGACATCCGCCGCCATGAGCTGGCCGCCTTTCTGCGCAGCCGGCGCGAGCGCATCATGCCCGAGCAGGTCGGTCTCGCCCGCGGGAGCCGGCGCCGTACGCCCGGACTGCGGCGGGAGGAGGTCGCCCAGCTCTCCGCTGTCGGTGTCACCTGGTACACCTGGCTGGAGCAGGCCCGTCCCATCCAGGTCTCCGCGCAGGTGCTCGACGCGCTCGCCCGCGCGCTGCTGCTCGACCGCAGCGAGCGCGCGCATCTCTTCGCGCTCTCGGGCGCCGTCGACCCCGCTCCCGGGACGCCCTGCCTGACCGTCACGCCCGCGCTGCGGCGGATGCTGGAGCGTCTTGAGCCCTATCCGGCGTGTGTGCAGAACGGGCGGTACGACATCCTCGCGTACAACCGCACCTATGGGCATCTGATGTGCGATCTGGACGCGCTGGAGCCCGAGGACCGCAACTGCATGTGGCTGGCCTTCACCAATGAGGAATGGCGCTCGGCGCTGGGCAACCGCGACGAGACGATCCGGACGATGGCGGCCAGGTTCCGTGCCGCCATGGCCGAGCATCTCGCGGAGCCCGCGTGGAAGACGCTGCTCGGACGGCTGCGGTCCGCCTCGTCCGAGTTCCGGGAGATCTGGGAACAGCACGAGGTGATCGCCGTGGGCGACAAGACCAAGCGGTTCGTCAACGCCCGGGTGGGACAGCTCAATCTGGAGCACACCAACCTCTGGCTCGGACCGTCCTCAGGCCCCCGGCTGGTCAGCTATGTCCCGGTGGACGACGAGTCCAGCGCCCGGCTCGAACGGCTTCACGACCTGGTGCCCGCGGTGGTCTGAGCGCCGGCCGGCTCCAGCCGTTCCGCCGTGTGCCGCGCTGTTCCCCGGGCCCATCTTCCGCTGGTCAGCGCCCCTATGACCAGGACGCACAGACCGCAGGCGGTGATGACCCACCACGCCGTCCGGCTCGCGTCCGCGAAGCTCGCCGCGTAGCCGGCGGAGGAGGCGGCGCCGACCACCCCGCCCGCCAGCACCGCGCCGATCACCGCGACACCGAGCGTCCCGCCGATCTGACGGCTGGTGGAGGCGACCGCCGCGGCGACACCCGCCTGCGAGCGGGGCATCCCGGAGACGGCGGTATTGGTGATCGGCGCGTTCACCATGCCGAAGCCCAGGCCGAACAGGACATAGCCGGTGAACAGCAGCGCGTTCGTCGCCTCCGCGTCGGTGGTGCCGAACAGAAGGCCGCTCGCCGTCATCGCGGTCCCGGCGACCAGCAGCGAGATCCGGGGGCCCCGGCTGCCGACGAGCCGGCCCGACAGCGGCGCGCAGAGGAAGGTCAGGGTCGCCATCGGCAGCATGTAGAGCCCGGCGTGCAGCGCGGACAGCCCCCGTACGTTCTGGAGATAGAGCGTGTTGAGGAAGAGGAATCCGCTGAGCGCGGCGAAGGAGCAGACGGCGATCACGGTCGCCCCGCTGAAGGGCGCGCTCCGGAAGAACCGCAGATCGATCAGCGGCTCCGCGCGCCTCGGCTCGTACAGCACCAGACCGATCAGGGAGAGGGCCGACACGGCGGCGAACGACAGGATGAGCGGTGAGGTCGGCCCGGCCGTCGGCGCCTCGATGATCGCGTAGGTCAGGGCGCCGAGTACGCCGATGACCAGGAGCTGACCGACGGGATCGGGGCGGCGGGGCCTCGGGGCGCGGGACTCGGGGACATAGCGCCAGGTCAGCAGGAGCGCGGCGAGCCCGATCGGGAGATTGATCCAGAAGATCGACCGCCAGCCGACCGAGTCCACCAGCAGCCCGCCGACCAGCGGTCCCGCCGCCATGGAGATACCGACGACGGCGCCCCAGGCGCCGATGGCACGGGCGCGTTCACGCGGTTCGGTGAAGGTGTTGGTGATGATCGACATCGCGACGGGGTTGAGCATCGAGCCGCCGACGGCCTGCACCATACGGAAGGCGACGAGCGATTCGAGGTTCGGCGCGAGGGAGCAGAGCAGCGAGCCGAGCGTGAAGAGGACGAGCCCGGTCTTGAAGATACGGCGGCGGCCCACCCGGTCGGCGGTGGAGCCCGAGAGCATCAGGAGCGAGGCGAGGACGAGGGTGTAGGCGTCGATCGTCCACTGGAGCCCGGAGACGGAGGCGTGCAGTTCACGCTGGATGGAGGGGAGCGCGACATTGAGGACGGTGTTGTCCAGGCTGACGATCAGCAGACTCATACAGCAGATGGCGAGGACAAGGAGGCGCCGCCGGTGGCTCAGCTCGGACATACGTCGATAGTACGACTAACTAATGACCTCGGTCATGCGCGACAGTCATGCGCGACTGGTCATGCGCGACAATGGCTGGATGACCGCTTCACTCGCCACGCTCGCCGCCTCTCCCCTCGCCATCGGGCCGCACACCGTGCGACCGCCGGTGGTGCTCGCGCCCATGGCCGGGATCACGAACGCGCCGTTCCGGACGCTGTGCCGTGAATTCAGCGGGGGCAAGGGGCTGTTCGTGAGTGAGATGATCACCACACGGGCGCTGGTCGAGCGCAATGAGAAGACCATGCAGCTCATCCGCTTCGACGCGACCGAGACCCCCCGCTCGATCCAGCTCTACGGGGTGGACCCGGTGACCGTCGGCAAAGCGGTCCGGATGATCGTGGACGAGGATCTGGCCGATCACATCGATCTCAACTTCGGCTGCCCGGTGCCCAAGGTGACGCGTAAGGGCGGGGGTTCGGCCCTTCCGTACAAGCGCCCGCTGCTGCGCGCGATCCTGCGCGAGGCGGTGTCCAACGCGGGCGGGCTGCCCGTCACGATGAAGATGCGCAAGGGCATCGACGACGATCACCTCACCTTTCTCGACGCCGGACGGATCGCGGTCGAGGAGGGCGTCACGGCGATCGCGCTGCATGGCAGGACGGCCGCGCAGCACTACGGCGGTACGGCGGACTGGGACGCCATCGCCCGGCTCAAGGAGCATGTCCCGGAGATCCCGGTGCTCGGCAACGGCGACATCTGGTCGGCGCGGGACGCACTGCGGATGATGCGCGAGACCGGCTGTGACGGAGTCGTCGTGGGGCGTGGCTGTCTGGGGCGGCCCTGGCTCTTCGGTGACCTGGTCGCGGCCTTCGAGGGTACGGGACCCGAGTCGGCGGGCGGTGAGGTCACCTTCGCGCGCCCGGCGCTGCGGGAGGTCGCCGCGGTCATGCGGCGCCATGCGGAGCTGCTGGGGGAGTGGCTCGGGGACGAGGCCCGGGGAGTGATCGACTTCCGTAAGCATGTGGCCTGGTATCTGAAGGGCTTCTCGGTCGGCTCGCAGCTCCGCAGGCAGCTGGCGGTCACCTCGTCGCTGGCCGAGCTGGACGCGCTGCTGTCCGGGCTCGATCTCGACCAGCCGTGGCCCGACGGCGCGGACGGGCCGCGCGGCCGTACGTCCGGCAACAACCGGGTCGTCCTGCCGGACGGCTGGCTGAAGGACCCGTACGACTGCGCGGGCATCGACGCCGAAGCCGAACTGGACACCTCGGGCGGCTGAGCGCGGTGAGGGTGAGCGGGTGCGGCTGACACCCGCTGCCCCGCCGTCCCCGTCGCGGCTGAGATCCCGCCGTCCCCCGCCGGCGCCCATGCGCGCGCTCGCGCGTGGCACATGGCGCGTTGCTATGCCGCCGGGCGGGGTGACTGCGGTGTGACGTCCGGGCCCGCGTGGCGTTCCAGAGGGGCCGCCGCCGCGGAGTTGCTCACGCTGAAGGCCACGCTCCCCGCGCGGTAGCGGTCGTCCGTCCACTCGATCGGACGGCCCGCGGCCGTGTACGTGAGATGGCGCTGACGCAGCAGCGGGCTGCCCCGGCGCACATGGAGCAGCCGGGCGTCCTCGCTGCCCGCCGCGACCGCGTCGATCAGATGCTCGCCGTAGTGGGCGACGATGTCCGCGTTCTCCGCGATGCTGTTCATGATCGACACGACATCCTCGGGCAGCGCGCGCACGACCGGTGCCACCCAGTCCGTGTACGCGGTCCGCTCGATCATCACCGGCTCCCCGTCGAGCCGTCGCAGCCGTACGACGTAGAGCACCTCGCTGCCCGGGGCGACCCCGAGCCGTGAGGCCTCCTCCGCCGTGGCGGCCCGTGTCCTGCGGCTGAGGATGCGGCTGGAGACCTCGCACCCCATCGCCTGCGCCCACTGCGCGAAGCTGTTCAGCTGCTGGAAGCTGTGACGGCGCTCCTGGCGCAGTACGACGCGCCGCGCCCCCTGCCGGGAGCCGATCAGACCGTCCGAGGCCAGCAGCCCCACCGCCTGCCGCACCGTGCCGCGCGAGACCGACCAGCGGGCCGCGAGATCGCTCTCCGAGGGCAGCCGGGCGCCGACCGGATACTCACCGCCCAGGATCGACTGCCGCAGCGCCTCCGCGATCTCCAGATACCGCGAACTGCCCACGCCTGCCCCCATCGAATTACGGAACTGTGCACAGGTGCGCCTACCCACCGCGGACCTGGCCTTCACTCTAACCGTATGTCCCACCGGGGGTACGGCCCCCAGGATGCCCTGTTGATCATCAATCCTCCCCGAAAGACTGTGCTGACCAGCTAGTTGCTCAGGGTGGTCTTCCTCGGGTCGTGCCGTCATGGCCATGGGCCGTTCACTTCGAGGTCATCTGGACCGGGCGAACTGATGCCAGCTTGTATGAACAAGTGACACCCTCTCTTCGCTCCGGGAGACATCGCGTGACCCGAATCCGCGTCCGCGCCAACGGCCGGCTGGCAGCCGCCCTGGCGCTCAGCACCGCCGCGCTCACCGTGCTCACCGCCTGTGGTGCGGCACCCGAGGAATCCGCCAAGACGGCCGACTCCGCCGCCGCCACCTCGGCCGCCGACTTCGGCGGACTGAAGGACCTGGTCGCCGCCGCCGAGAAGGAGGGCGAGCTCAACGCGATCGCCCTTCCGCCGGACTGGGCGAACTACGGCGAGGTCATCAAGGCGTTCGAGGCCAAGTACAAGATCAAGGTCAACAGCGAGAACCCGGACGGTTCCAGCTCCGACGAGATCGCCGCCGTCAAGTCCCGCAAGGGCCAGGACCGCGCCCCCGACGTCCTCGACCTCGGTATCGCCTTCGCCCGCAGCGGCGCGGCCGAGAACCTCTTCGCGCCGTACAAGGTCGAGGCCTGGGACAAGATCCCCGACGCCCAGAAGGAGAAGGACGGCCGCTGGTTCAACGACTACGGCGGCTACATCTCCATCGGCTGCGACGCCTCCCGGATCAAGACCTGCCCCGAGACCTTCGCCGATCTCCTCAAGCCCGAGTACAAGGGCAAGGTGGCGCTCAACGGCAACCCCACCAAGTCCGGTTCGGCCTTCGGCGGCGTCTACGCGGCCTCCCTCGCCAACAAGGGCTCCTTCGGCGACATCCAGCCCGGTATCGACTTCTTCGGTGAGCTGAAGAAGAACGGCAACTTCATCCCCGTCGAGTCCACCCCGGCCACGGTCGAGAAGGGCGAGACGCCCATCTCCATCGACTGGGACTACCTCAACGCCAGTTACGCCGACCAGTTCAAGGGCAAGGGCGTGGACTGGAAGGTCGCCATCCCGAGCGACGGCGTCTACGCGCAGTACTACTCGCAGGCCATCAACAAGGACGCGCCGCACCCGGCCGCCGCCCGCCTGTGGATGGAGTTCCTCTACAGCGCCGAGGGCCAGAACCTCTGGCTGAAGGGGTACGCGCGTCCCGTGCTGCTGCCCGCCATGACCACGGACGGTACGGCCGACAAGGGCTTCGTCGCCAAGCTCCCCGAGGTCGAGGGCACCCCGACCTTCCCCGAGTCCGCCGAACTGGACAAGGCCAACGCCACCCTCGCCGAGAACTGGGACAAGGCCGTCTCCTGATGACCGCCCCCACCCCGACCGTCTCCACCCCGCCCGTGGCGGGCGCCGCCGACGGCAGCAGCCGTCGGCGGCGGGCGCCGCGCGTCTGGCTCGGCGCCCTCCCGCTGCTCGTCTTCGCCGGAGTCTGCTTCGGTCTGCCGGTCGGCGCCCTGCTCTACGGGGCCGTCACCCGGGACGATCCGGCCACCGGCGCCACCGCCCTGACCGGCGAGCACCTCCAGCGCTCGCTCCAGGGCCCCTATCTGACCTCGCTGATCGGCAGCGTCGAACTCTCCGCGCTGACCGCCGTGATCGGCACCGTGCTCGGAATGCTGATCGCCCAGGCCGTCGTCACCTCACGCGGTACCGCGCTGCGCAACGGTGTGCTCACCGCCTCCGGAGTGCTCGCCAACTTCGGCGGTATCCCGCTCGCGTTCGCGTTCGTCGCCACGCTCGGTATCTCCGGTGTGGTCACCCAGCTCGGCCATCTCGACGGCCTCGGCTGGAATCTGTACTCCTTCACCGGACTGACCATCATCTATCTCTACTTCCTGGTGCCGCTGATGGTGCTGGTCAGCGTTCCCGCGCTGGACGGTCTGCGCCCGCAGTGGCGGGAGGCCGCGCAGAACGCCGGGGCCACCTCCTGGCAGTTCTGGCGCCATGTCGGACTGCCGGTCCTCGCGCCCTCGCTGCTCGGCGGGTTCGTGCTGCTCTTCGGGAGTGCCTTCGCCGCGCACGCCACCGCCGCCGCGCTGGTCGGCGGCTCGGTCCCGCTGGTCACCCTGAAGATCGCGGACGCGCTCTCCGGCAACGTACTGGTCGGTCAGGAGAATGTGGCGCTCGCGCTGAGCCTCGACATGATCGTGATCGCCGGCCTGGTCATGGCGGTCTATCTGCCCCTCCAGCGACGGAGCACCCGATGGCTGCACTGACCCCCACCGCCACCCCGGCCGCCCCCGCGCCCGCCGCTCCCCGCAAGGCACGGGATGCCGGGGCCGCGCGCCCCCGTCGCCGTCCCCGGGTCTGGCGCGGTGCCGTGCTCCTCCTGGCCGGGCTCTACTTCCTCGTACCGCTGCTGTCCTCGTTCGTCTTCACGGTGCGCGTCCCCGGCCAGGGCCTCACCTTCGACGCGTACACCGGGATCCTCTCCGCCGAGGGCTTCACCCAGAGCCTGCTGCTCTCGCTCGGGCTCGCGGCGGCCACCATCGTCCTCGCGCTGCTGCTCACCGTGCCGGCCCTGGTGGCCGTACGGCTCGGCGCGCCGAAACTCGCCCCACTCGTCGAGATCGTCTGCATGCTGCCGCTGGTGGTGCCACCGATCGCGCTGGTCACCGGGGTGACCACGGTGCTGCGCTGGGGACCCGACCATCTCTCCCGTACGCCGCTCTACCAGACGTTCCTCGCGGTGCAGAACGAGTCGTTCCCCGTGGTGCTGGTGCTCGCCTACACGGTGCTCGCCCTGCCGTTCGTCTACCGCTCGCTGGACGCCGGGCTGCGCGCCATCGACGTACCCACCCTGGTGGAGGCCGCGCGCAACTGCGGGGCGAGCAGGCCGTATGTGATCCTGCGGGTCATCCTGCCCAATCTGCGCTCATCCCTGGCCGGTGCCTCCTTCCTCACCCTGGCGCTGGTCCTGGGCGAGTTCACCATCGCGTCGCTGCTCGGCTTCCGGCCCTTCGCGGTGTGGATCGTCACCGTCTCGGGCGCGGAGGCCCGGATGTCGGTGGCCGTGTCCCTGCTCAGCCTGCTGATCACCTGGGCGCTGCTGCTGGTCCTCTCGCGGGCGGGGACGCGCGCCTCCTCGGCCGCCACTCCCGCTCCGCCCACCGACCCCGCCCCCTCCACGGCCTCTTCCGGGGCCACGGCCCCGGCACCCACCGCCGCCTCTTCCGTCTCCGGCAAGGAGTAGACCCCCATGTCATCCACCTCCACAGCGACCGCGGAGCGGCCGGAGAAGGCCACCGCCGCCGGCGCCCTGGTCGAATTCCGCGGTCTGCGCCGGGTCTTCGGTGCCACCGTCGCCCTCGACGGACTGGACCTGACGGCCAGGCCGGGCGAACTGCTCGCCCTGCTCGGCCCCTCGGGCTGCGGCAAGACCACGGCGCTGCGGGTTCTCGCCGGCTTCGAGCAGCCGGACGCGGGCGAGGTGCTGGTGGACGGCGAGGACATCACCCGGGTGCCGGCCAACCGGCGCGACGCCGGCATGGTCTTCCAGTCGTACAGCCTCTTCCCGCACCTCAACGCCCGCGACAATGTGGCCTTCGGGCTGCGGGTACGGAAGGTGTCCACCGCCGAGCGGCGCGCCCGCGCCGCCGAACTCCTCGATCTGGTCGGTCTGCCCCAGCACGGCGACCGCTTCCCGCACCAGATGTCCGGCGGTCAGCAGCAGCGTGTCGCGCTGGCCCGCGCGCTGGCGCTGCGCCCGCGCGTCCTGCTGCTCGACGAGCCGCTCTCGGCGCTCGACGCGAAGGTGCGGCTCACCCTGCGCGAGGAGATCCGGCGGCTCCAGCTCTCGCTGGGCATCACCACCATCTTCGTCACCCACGACCAGGAGGAGGCGCTCTCCATGGCCGACCGGGTGGCGGTGCTCAACGCGGGCCGGCTGGAGCAGTGCGCGCCGCCCGCCGAGCTGTACGAGCGGCCCGCCACGCCGTTCGTCGCCGAGTTCGTCGGCGCGATGAACCGGCTGCCCGGCCGGCTCACCGACGGCGGACTGGTCGAGGTCGCGGGCGCCGAGCTGCCCGTGGACGGCGAGATCCCGGCGGGGCGCGAGGTGGAGGTGCTGATACGGCCCGAGAACATCCTCGCCACCGCCGATCCCGCCGGTACGGCCACGGTCGTCTCCGCGTCCTTCTTCGGCTCGGTCACCCGGGTGCTGCTCGATCTGCCCGGCGGCGGCTCGGTCAAGTCCGACGTACCGTCGCGGGACGCCGGCGCGCTGACGCCGGGCGTACGCGCGACGGTCGCGCCGGCGCGGCGCCCGGTGCTCGTGGTACCGGCGGCGGGCAAGGGCGCGTGAGTACGCCTGAGGTGAGCGCGCCTGAGGTGAGTGCCCCTGAGGTGAGTCCGACCGAAATGGGTACGCCCGAGGTGAGGCCGCCCGGGGCGGTGCTCTTCGACATGGACGGCACGCTCGTGGACACCGAGGTGCTCTGGTGGGAGACGGCCGACGAGATCGCGGCCGGTCTCGGCCACCGGCTCACCGACGCGGACGCGCCGGAGGTCGTCGGCCGGGCGGTCGCCGACACCGCCGCCCATCTCGTCCGGGTCAGCGGCGGCGGCCGCGCGGACACGGTCGCCGCCGAACTGACCGGTTCCTTCCTCCGCCGCGTGGAGGCGGGGGTGCCGCTGCGGCCGGGCGCCCGCCGGCTGCTGGCCGAACTGGAGCGCGCCGAGGTGCCGTTCGCCCTGGTGAGCGCGTCCCCGAGGGCCGTGGTGGACTCGGTGGTCGCGGGCTCGCTGGCCGGTGTCGGCTTCGCCTTCACGCTCTCGGCCGACGACACCGTACGGACCAAACCGTACCCCGATCCCTATCGGGAGGCGGCCGAACGGCTGGGCCTCGGGCCCGGGGAGTGTGTCGCGGTGGAGGACTCGCCGGACGGCAGCGCGTCCGCCCAGGCGGCCGGCTGCCCGGTGCTGGTGGTGCCCTCGCTGCTGCCGGTGGAGCCGGCGGCCGGACGGTACTTCGCCGGCAGTCTGGAGGAGGTCGACCTCGGGGTGCTGCGCGGTTGCCGTGACGGCTCCGTCAACCGGTCGGGAAACCGTCCGGATCCTGGAATCGCGGAGCCGTTCCAAGGGTGATTCTCGCCACGTTTGATCGGCACCTGGCTCATATGAGCCCGATGCGGGTGGCTGCATCTCTGGAAGGGGTGGCACGGGGTGCCACCCCTTTCGTGTTCACATTCTGAACTCAGACGTCGGTGTCCATGCTCATATGAGCAGTTCGCGTCATGAGCAGGTCATGCCCGCTTCGAGAGGTGAAGACGCGACGCGGGGCCACCCGGCCCCGGGTCACTTTCGATCTGGTGGCGGACGGGTGGTTAAGGCCGTATGACAGGCAAGTGGACGTACCCAGGCACCTTCGATCTGGGTATGTTCCTCGCCGTCAGGGCAGCCACCGCGTCCTCGAGGAGTCGAGACCCGTGTCGGAAAACAATGATCCCCACTCAGCCTCAGCCGAGAAATTCGTCTATGACTTCACCGAGGGCAACAAGGATCTGAAGGACCTGCTCGGTGGCAAGGGTGCCAATCTCGCCGAGATGACCAATCTCGGGCTGCCGGTCCCTCCCGGCTTCACCATCACCACCGAGGCGTGCAACATCTACCTCGACAGCGGTACGGAACCGGCCTCCCTGCGCGACGAGGTGAGTGCCCATCTCGACGCCCTCGAACGGAAGATGGCCAAGAAGCTCGGACAGCACGACGATCCGCTGCTCGTCTCCGTACGCTCCGGGGCCAAGTTCTCCATGCCCGGCATGATGGAGACCGTCCTCAACGTCGGCCTCTCCGACGCCTCCGTGGCCGGGCTCGCCGCGCAGGCCGGTGACGAACGCTTCGCCTGGGACTCGTACCGCAGGCTCATCCAGATGTTCGGCAGGACCGTGCTCGGTGTCGACGGCGCGCTCTTCGAAGAGGCGCTGGAGGAGGCCAAACGCGCCAAGGGCGCGGCGACGGACGTGGATCTGGCGGCCGAGGACCTCAAGAAGCTGGTCAAGCGGTTCAAGAAGATCGTCTCCCGGGAGGCGGGCCGTGACTTCCCGCAGGACCCGCGCGAGCAGATGGATCTCGCGGTCCGCTCGGTCTTCGAGTCCTGGAACACCGACCGCGCCAAGCTCTACCGCCGCCAGGAACGCATCCCCGGCGATCTCGGCACGGCCGTCACCATCTGCTCCATGGTCTTCGGCAACCTCGGCCCGGACTCCGGCACGGGCGTCGCCTTCACCCGTGACCCCGCCAGCGGCCAGCAGGGCGTGTACGGCGACTACCTCCAGAACGCCCAGGGCGAGGATGTCGTCGCGGGCATCCGCAACACCGTGGCGCTCGCCGAACTGGAGGCCATCGACAAGAAGTCGTACGACCAGCTCATGAGCATCATGGAGACGCTGGAGACGCACTACCGCGATCTGTGCGACATCGAGTTCACCATCGAGCGCGGCCAGTTGTGGATGCTCCAGACCCGGGTCGGCAAGCGCACCGCCGGCGCCGCCTTCCGGATCGCCACCCAGCTCGTCGACCAGGGGCTGATCGGTGAGGCCGAGGCGCTCCAGCGCGTCAACGGCGCCCAGCTCGCCCAGCTCATGTTCCCGCGCTTCGACGAGGACGCCAAGCGCGAGCTGCTCGGACGCGGGATCGCCGCCTCGCCGGGCGCGGCCGTCGGCAAGGCGGTCTTCGACTCGTACACCGCCATCAAGTGGTCCAGGTCCGGTGAGAAGGTCATCCTCATCCGCCGCGAGACCAACCCCGACGACCTGGACGGCATGATCGCCGCCGAGGGCATCCTGACCTCGCGCGGCGGCAAGACCTCGCACGCCGCCGTCGTCGCCCGTGGCATGGGCAAGACCTGTGTCTGCGGCGCGGAGGAGCTGGAGGTCGACACCAAGGCCCGCCGGATGACGGTGAACGGGACCATCGTCGAGGAGGGCGACGTCGTCTCCATCGACGGCTCCACCGGCAAGGTCTACCGGGGCGAGGTCCCCGTCGTCCCGTCGCCCGTCGTCGAGTACTTCGAGGGCCGGATGCACGCCGGCGCCGACGACGCCGACGAACTGGTCGAGGCCGTCCACCGGATGATGGCGTACGCGGACCGCCGCCGCAGACTGCGGGTGCGCGCCAACGCCGACAACGTCGAGGACGCCCTGCGCGCCCGGCGCTTCGGCGCCCAGGGCATCGGACTGTGCCGCACGGAGCACATGTTCCTCGGCGAGCGCCGTGAGATGGTCGAGAGGCTGATCCTCGCCGACACGGACGACGAGCGTGAAACGGCGCTGGGCGCCCTGCTGCCGCTCCAGAAGAAGGACTTCATCGAGCTCTTCGAGGCGATGGACGGACTGCCCGTGACGGTACGGCTGCTCGACCCGCCGCTGCACGAGTTCCTCCCCGACATCACCGAACTGTCGGTACGGGTCGCGCTCGCCGAGGCCCGCAAGGACCACAACGAGAACGATCTGCGGCTCCTCCAGGCCGTGCACAAGCTCCATGAGCAGAACCCGATGCTCGGTCTGCGCGGGGTACGCCTCGGTCTGGTCATCCCGGGGCTCTTCGCCATGCAGGTCCGGGCCATCGCGGAGGCCGCGGCCGAGCGCAGGAACGCCAAGGGCGACCCACGGGCCGAGATCATGATCCCGCTCGTCGGCACGGTCCAGGAGCTGGAGATCGTCAGGGACGAGGCCCAGCTGGTCATCGCCGAGGTGGAGGCCGCCACCGGGGTCGAACTCAGGCTGGCGCTCGGCACGATGATCGAGCTGCCGCGCGCGGCCCTGACGGCCGGTCAGATCGCGGAGGCGGCGGAGTTCTTCTCCTTCGGTACGAACGATCTCACCCAGACCGTCTGGGGCTTCTCCCGCGACGACGTGGAGGCGAGCTTCTTCACGGCCTATCTGGAGAAGGGCATCTTCGGGGTCTCGCCGTTCGAGACGATCGACCGGGACGGGGTGGGCGCGCTCGTACGGAGCGCGGTGGAGGCGGGCCGTGCCACGCGGCCGGGGCTGAAGCTGGGCGTCTGCGGTGAGCACGGCGGCGACCCCGAGTCGGTGCACTTCTTCCACGAGGTGGGCCTGGACTATGTCTCCTGCTCGCCGTTCCGTATCCCGGTGGCACGGCTGGAGGCGGGCCGCGCGGCGGCGGCGTCGGCGGGCAGCGACTCGCGCTAGCCGTTGGCGGGGGCGCCGGTGTCGGCCGGTGCGGCCGGTGGTTCCGCGGCCGCGGTGTCCGTCCCGCCGCCGCTGCCGTACGAAGACCCCGAAGACCCCGGAGCCGGGCCGCCGGTTCATCCCGACCCTCGCCGACCCGGCGGGCGGCTCCGGAACACGAGGAAGGGGCGGGTGCCCGTGCGGAGGCGCCCGCCCCTTCGTCGATTCTCCGCCTCTTTCCCCGGGCGCGGCTTTCTCCAAGCACATTGAATAACGTGCCGAGGGCGGCTCCTGCGGCGCGCCGGAGCGCGGCCGGCGGATCCCCACCCACCGGCCGCGCTCCCTTTCCGAGAGCCGGACATGGAGCCGCAACCCCGACCGACCGCCGCCGGGCGCGCAAAGCCCCCCACGGCCTTCGCCGCGCCTATTCGGCCGTCCGGGTTTCATGCCCGACGCGGTACAGCTTTTCGGCTGGGACGGGGTGTCCGCGATGCGTTTCAACTGTGGCTGAAACACCGTGGTAACCGGCTGTGATGGCATGCATACTCGGTGCCGGGGGAGATTGTGGATGCAAACAGGTGGGGACTCGATGCTGCGTATTCATTTCACCGGGAAGGACCTCGGCGGGGTCCGGATGGCCGCCGGTCCCGATCCGCTCTGGGAAACCATTCTCAGTTTTCATCGAATAAGGGATCGGCGGGGCCCTCTTGTCTTCGGGGAATGGCGCAAGGAAACGCGGGCCAGGCTGAAAGGTGAAACGGTACTGCTCTCCGCGCTGGTTCCACGGCGCGGCTATTTCCCGGATTTCCTGACGCCCGCCGAGGGGCGGGCCGGCTTCGAGGCGGGCCTCGCGGCGCTGCGCGCCACCCCGCCCGAGCGGGTCCGCGCCGAGCTCGCCCTGCTCGCCGTCGAGCGTGCCAGGGCCGAGCGCCGTGCGTCGCGAAGGAGCCCGTCGAGGAGTCCGTCGAGAAAGCGCGCCGTGGAACTGCCGGCCGCACTCGGCGACGACGGGGACCGGGGCGGGAGCGGGGTCGGGGTCGGGAGCGGAGGCGGCGGGGGCGGGGGCGACGGGGTCGGCGACGGGAGCGGGGCCGGGGCTGATGGGGCCGCGGCCCGGGGCGATGGGGCGGGGACCGTCCGGCTCGGCGCGCTCGTCGAGGCGCTGCGTACGTACCACCGGGCCGCGATAGAGCCGTACTGGCCGCATATCCGGGCCAGGACCGAGGCGGACCGCGCGCTGCGCGGCCGGGCCCTGCTCGACGGCGGCGCCGACGAACTGCTCGGCACCCTGCCCCCGATGCTGCGCTGGCGCTCCCCGGTGCTGGAGGCCGACTATCCGGTCGAGCGCGAACTGCGCCTGGACGGACGGGGGCTGCTCCTCCAGCCGTCCTTCTTCTGCCGTGGCACACCCGTCGTCCACCGGGACCCGACGCTGCCGCCCGTCCTGGTCTACCCCATGACGCACTCCGACGCGCCCGCCGTCACGGAGCGCCCGGGGCCCTCGCTCGGGCGGCTCGTCGGCCACACCCGCTCGGCGGTCCTGCGGGCCATCGAACACGGTTCCACGACCAGTGAACTGGCCCGCAGGACAGGGGTGTCACTCGCCTCCGCGAGCCAGCACGCCTGCGTACTGCGGGAGGCGGGGCTCGTGGTCACCCTGCGCCACGGCAACGCCGTACTGCACACCCTCACCCCACTGGGCGCCGCCCTGCTGAGGGGCGGCGCCACCGCGGACGGTCTCCACGCGCGGAACTGACGACGGGTTCTACGCGCGGAACAGCGACGGGCTCTAGGCGCGGAACGGCCCCGTCACCTCGTAGGTGATGCCGGCCGACGAACTGCCGCTGGTCCCCCGCTGGCTGGAGAAGTAGAGCCGCTTGCCGTCGGGGGAGAAGGCCGGTCCGGTGATCTCGGAGCCGGACTGGCCGCCGATGCGCAGGAACGGCGCCACGACATCGTTCGGCGTGATGACGCAGATCTCCATGTTCCCGCCGTCCTCGGAGACATAGAGATCGCCGGACGAGGAACCGGTCACATTGTCGACCCCGGTCAGTGGCGCCGTACCGGACACCAGGGAGTCGTCGTAGGCCAGCTCGATGGTCCCCGCGACCACGTTGTACTGCCAGACGCGGTTGTCACCCTTGGTGGTGAACCAGCAGGTGTCGTCCGCGTAGTAGCAGCCCTCGCCGCCGTTGAAGCGCTTGGCGCCCGAGACCTGGTTACGGGTGGCCGTGGCGCCGGTGGGGTCGGGCACGGTCTTCCAGGTCACAGGACCGCTGGTGGCCGTGCCCGCGACGAGCACCTCGAGCCGGCCCGACGACAGATCGCCCCAGATGGTCGGGGTGAAGCGGTAGAAGCAGCCGTCGGTGGTGTCCTCGGTGAGATAGATCACCTTGCGGACCGGGTCGGCCGCGGCGGCCTCGTGCTTGAAGCGGCCCATCGCGTCCCGCCGTACCGCCGCCTTCGTGCCCCACGGGTCGGTCTCGTAGACATAGCCGCGGTCCACCTCCTCGCAGGAGAGCCAGGTGTTCCACGGCGTCTTGCCGCCCGCGCAGTTCTGCCGGGTGCCGGAGAGGATCCGGTACGCGCCGGTGATCGCGCCGGCGGCCGAGAAGCGGACGGCGCTCGCGCCGCCCGACGGGTCGATCTCCGAGTTGGAGACATAGATCCAGCCGGTGCCGTCGGCGTAGCAGGCGCCGCCGTCGGGTGCGCTGTGCCAGGTGTACGAGGTGCCGGAGACCGGCTGCCCGGAACGGGCGATCACGCGGCTGGTGAAGCCGGCGGGGAGGCGGATGTTGTTGGCGTCCGCCGCGCCGAGCGCTCCATAGGGGCCCGCGCCCGGCTGGGCGGGGGCGGCGATGGCCGCTCCGCGCCACAACGTGCCGCCGAGTGCGGCGGCGGAGGTGCCGATGACCGCTCCGCGCAGGAAACTGCGACGTTCCACTGGTCGCTCCATGGGGGTGTGGTGACCGTCCCGGGGCGCCGGACGGCGCCACGGGGTCGCACGCCGCAGGAGCCTAGGGGCCGCGCATGGCCGGTGGTTGAACGGGTGGTGAGGCGGAGCCGAGCCGTAGGGCGTGGGGAGCCGGGCCGTAGGGCCTGGGCCCGCCCAGCCGGTACGGAGCCGGCCCGCCTCGCTGGTACGGAGCCGGCCCCCGCCCCGGTCCCGCGGTGTGCGTACGCGCGATGCGCGAACGGACGAACTCGTGCCACGTCCGTTGACGAACACCACCTCCGCCTCTACGTTCCGAACAGCGCTCTCGAAACTTTCTGTGAACTTTCCGAAATCACATGAGAGAGGGACGATCGTGAGAAAACCTCGGATTTTATCCGGAGTCGTGGCAGCCGTCTCGGCCCTGACCGCGGCGGCCGTCGCCGTCGTCGGACTCGCCGCCCCCGCGCACGCCGCGGACCCCGTCCTGCGGGACCTCGCCGCGACGAAGGGCGTCTACTACGGCACCGCCGTCACGTCCTCGAAGCTGAGCGGTACGTACGGAGCCCTCGCCGGCGCCCAGTTCGACTCCATCACCCCCGCCAACGAGATGAAGTGGGGCACGGTCGAGCCGAACCGGGGCAGCTTCAACTGGGCCGGCGCCGACCGGGTGGTGAACTTCGCCGAGGCCAACGGGCAGCGGGTGCGCGGGCATACGCTCGTCTGGCACAGCCAGATGCCCAACTGGCTCGCCAACGGATCCTTCAGCAACACCGAGCTGCGCACGATCATGACCGACCATGTCACCGCCGAGGTCACCCGCTACCGGGGGCGGATCGACCACTGGGACGTCGTCAACGAGCCGCTCAACGAAGACGGCACCATGAGGGGCAGCAAGTTCTACAACCAGCTCGGCGAGTCGTACATCGCCGACGCCTTCCGTGCCGCACGCGCCGCCGATCCCACCGCCAAGCTGTACATCAACGACTACAACACGGACGGCACGGGCGCCAAGAGCAACGGGATGTACTCCCTGGTCCAGCGGCTCAAGGCACAGGGCGTCCCGATCGACGGCGTCGGCTTCCAGGGCCATCTCATCCTCGGCCAGGTACCGTCCACCCTCCAGGCCAATCTCCAGCGCTTCGCCGACCTCGGGGTGGACGTGGCCGTCACCGAACTCGACATCCGGATGACGCTGCCCGCCACCGACGCCAAGCTCACCCAGCAGAAGGCCGAGTACAAGGCCGTCACCAGCGCCTGCCTCGCCGTGGCGCGCTGCGAGGGCGTCACCGTCTGGGGCTTCACCGACTCCGACTCCTGGATCCCGGACGTCTTCCCCGGTGAGGGGGCGGCCACCCCGTACGACGCGGGCTTCCAGCCCAAGCCGGCCTACTACGGCATCGCGGAGGCGCTGGGCTGGACCGGTGACGGAGGCCCCGGTGATCCGGGTGACCCGGGTGATCCCACTCCCACCACCGGCTGCGCGGTGGCCTATGCCGTCCAGAGCCAGTGGAACACCGGCTTCACCGCCGGTGTGACCGTCAGGAACACCGGGACCTCGCCGGTCAACGGCTGGACCCTGCGCTGGACATGGCCCTCGGGCCAGAGCGTGACCCAGGCCTGGAACGCCACCGTCAGCCAGTCCGGGGCACAGGCCACCGCCGTGAACGCCGCCCACAACGCGGCCATCGCTCCCGGCGGCTCGGTCACCTTCGGGTTCAACGGCGCGTGGAGCGGCGGCAATACCGCGCCGGGCGCCTTCACCCTGAACGGGGCGGCCTGCACGGCCGCCGTGTCGTAGCGGGCAGGAGCAGGAGCAGGAGCAGGAGCAGGGGCAGGGGCAGGGGCGGCGGCGAGGGCACGAGCAGGGGCGGGAACGCCGGTATATAGGGTCACGGTCGTGCCCGACATATCGCTGACCGCGCTCATTCTGCTCTGCCTCGCCGCCGCCGGGGCCGGCTGGATCGATGCCGTGGTGGGCGGCGGCGGGCTGCTGCTTCTGCCCGCGATGCTGCTCGGCTTTCCCCATGTCCCCGCCGCGCACATCCTCGGCACCAACAAGGCGGTCGCCATCGTCGGTACGTCGGGCGCGGCGGTGACATATCTGCGGAAGGCTCCGGTCGATGTCCGGACGGCGGTACGGATCGGCCTCGCGGCCCTCGCCGGCTCGATGACCGGAGCCTTCTTCGCGGCCGGGATCAGCAGTGATGTGCTGCGGCCGGTGATCATGGTGGTGCTGCTGGGGGTGGCGGCCTTTGTGATGCTGCGGCCGTCCTTCGGACGGACACAGGCGGGCGGCCCCGTCACACGGGTGCGTGCGGTCATGGCGATCGTGCTGGTCGGCGGTGGGATCGGCTTCTACGACGGGCTGATCGGACCCGGCACGGGAACGTTTCTCGTACTGGCCCTCACAGCCGTACTCCACCTCGATCTGGTGACGGCCTCCGCCACCGCGAAGATCGTGAACGTCTGCACCAACGCCGGGGCGCTCGCCATGTTCGCCCACCAGGGCACGGTGATGTGGAAGCTCGCGGCGCTGATGGCGGTCTTCAATCTGGCGGGCGGGATGCTCGGCGCGCGCATGGCGCTCGACAAGGGCAGCGAATTCGTGCGCGGGGTACTGCTGGTGGTGGTGTTCTCGCTGGTCGCGAAGCTCGCGTTCGACCAGTGGACCGGGTGAGCGGGTAGGAGTAGTCATTCGACGCCGGTGAGATGGGCGTACGCCACGACATTGCCCTTGTAGCCGGTCTTCTTCGAGAAGCCGCCCCCGCAGGTGATCACCCGCAGCTCCGGCCGGTCGGAGGGCCCGTAGACCTTGCGCTCGGGGAAGTCGGCGTTGTCGTAGACCTCAAGGGCGTCGACGGAGAAGACGGCGGTACGGCCGTCCGCGCGGGCCACTTCTATGCGCTGGCCCTTTCTGAGGGTGCCGAGCTTGTAGAAGACGGCGGGCCCCCGCGCGTTGTCGACATGGCCGGCGATGATCGCGGTGCCCTTGGCGCCCGGGGAGGGGCCGTCCTTGTACCAGCCCGCGACATTGCGGACTCCCTGAGGCGGTACGTGCAGACCGCCTTCGCGGTCCAGTCCCAGCCCCAGGAGCGGGGTGTCGACCTTGATCCCGGGGATGCGCAGGGCGACGGGGGCGGCGGACGACATCGGGGCGGCGGCCCGCGTGACGCGGTGCCCGGACCCGGAGCCGGACCTTGCGCCGGACCCCGAGCTGGGGCTGGAGGCGGACTCGGACCCGGACTCGGACCCGGAGTCGGAGCCGTCGAAGGCCTCGGAGGCGGCCGGCACGGGCGGGGTGACCTGCTTGGAGCCGTTTCCCATCAGCCAGACACCGATACAGATGGTTATGGCTATCGTCCAGCCCGAGCCGCCCCGGTGCCTGCCGCAGTAGTGGCCGTAGCCCTGCTGGTAGTTGTAGCCGTACTTGCTGTCGTAGTTGTAGTCGAAGTCGCAGTCGTCCTTGCAGCGGCGACGGCCGCCGCGGTAGAAGCTCATGAATCCAGTCCTTCGGTGAAAGGTTCCCCGGGTACGCGGGGAACCTGGATGGGGGTTCCCCGCCCGGGTCAGCCGTGGGCGTGACCGGGGCGGGGACACAAGGCGGGACCGGGGCCGTGGAGACCGGCCCGTCAGCGTTCCTGCGCGCCGCTCGCCCGGCGGCGCAGGTGCAGGGTCCCGCCGACGGCGGCGGCGGCCACGACGGCCGCCCCCACCGCGATCTGGGTGACGTCGGGGCCGACGCTGCCGCCGGTCCCCGATCTGATGTGGCCGCGCGGCTCACGGCCGTGCTCCACGAAGAATTCCCGGGTGACCACCCTGCCGTCCTCGCACCGCACACCGACGCGGTACGAACCGCGTCTGATCTCGTGCGGTACCCGGAACCGGCCGACCAGGACCTCCTGGTCCGTCGAGCGTTCGAGCCGGAACTCCCCGGCGCCGGCCGACCGCGCCTCACCCCTGCCGGTGCCCTCGCGGCAGACGTCGGTGCGGACGGAGACGAGGGAGCCGGGACGCGCGACCTTCGGGGAGAGTTCCAGACGGTCGCCGTCGTCGGCGGCTATGGCACCGGAGGCGGTGGTGACGGTGGTGGCGGCCGTGACGGTGGTGGCGGTGGCCGTGGCCGTCGTGGCGGTCGTGACGGTGGCCCTGGTGGTGGCGGTGGCGGTGGTCGCGGCGTACAGGGAGGTCGAACCTATCGAGGCGGCCGCCAGCGCGGTACCGGTCAGCAGTCGGGCGGTGGGGCGCATGAGGTGGTCCTCCGGGGCAGCGCGGTGGTCGTCACCTCTGAGATAAGGCGCCCGTCGGGGCGTACGCCTGCTGATGTCCGGTCAGATTCGCCGGGCGGGCCCGGCGCGGCCCGCGTGCCGGTCCACGTCTTCGCAGGTCAAGGCCGCTGACATGCCATCACTCCGATGAGTTGTCCGGCACGCGCCGAACGGGTGACCGGGACGCGTGCCGGCACCGCTCAGATCCGGTCCCACTCCACGCCCTCGTACAGCTCCGTCACCGTCTTCAGCAGCGCCGCGTCACCGGGGAAGACCGTCTCGTCGATGCCGGCCACCGGGGCGACTCCGTGCGAGTTGGTGAGGAAGGCGGCGCGGTACCGGGGGAGGTCCGCCAGGGTGACCCGGCGCCGGACCGAGGGGAGACCGGCGGCCAGGAGGCGGGGCTCCAGCAGGGCCATGGTGATGCCGGTGAGGACCGGGGCATCCGGCCAGACGAGGGAACCGCCGTCCCAGAAGGCGATGTTGGCGACGGCGCTCTCCGCCACCACTCCGTCGGGGCCGGTGAGCAGCGCGTCGTCGAAACCCGCGCGCTCGGCGAGCCGGCCGTAGTGGATCTGGGCGAAGCCCCCGAGATGCTTGATGTGCGGAACGGGGCGCTGGTACGGGACGGACATCAGGCTCTTCGCGCTGCCGTCCGGGGCCACCGGGGGCCGTACCGTCACCATCAGGGTCGTGCCGCCCCCGGTGCCGGCATCGATGCGGGGGCGGCTGCCTGCGGTGTTCGGGGTGTCAGCGGTGTCAGCGGTGCTTGCGGTGTCAGCGGTGCTTGCGATGTCTGCGGTGCCTGCGGCGTCAGCGGTGTTTGCGGTGTCTGCGGCGTCCGGCCCGGGGCGCCGGTGGACATAGACCCGGGCCGAGGCGTCACGTACCCCTTCGAGCGCGTGGCGGAGCGCCGCCCGTACGCGCTCACCGTCCAGGCCCGTGCCGAACAGTTCACGGGTCGCTCCGTCGAGCCGGGCGACATGGAGGTCCATCCCACGCGCCCGGCCGTCCCTGATCTGCATGGCGGTGAAGTGCCCGTAGGTGTCCAGCGCGCGCAGGCGCAGATCGGCCTCGGTGGCGGGCCGGCCGTCGACCTCGGTGAGCAGATGCGGTGTGGCAGTCGTCATGTTCCTCACCGTACGACGCCGTACCACCAGGGACGTCACGGCGCCGGAAGCCACGGTTCCATCCGGTTCCGATGGCGCGATGTGCGGTGTGCGGTGTGCGGTGTGCGGTGGTGCGTTGTGCGGTGGTGCGGTGGAGATGCCCGCGGTGCTGTACTACCGCCTGTTGAGCAGCTCATGTCCCGCGCGCCGTTCCCGCACCGCCCCACCCGTCCAGAAGGAGCCCGACCGTGCCCCCTGCCGAGTATCTGACCGTGCTGACGACGATCGACAGCGCTGCCAGGGCCGAGGAGATCGCCCGTGGAGTGATCGAGGCCCGGCTCGCCGCGTGCGCCCAGATCTCCGCGTCGGTCGCCTCCGTCTACCGCTGGAAGGGCGAGATCGAGACCGCCGAGGAGTGGCAGATCCTCTTCAAGACCACCGCTTCCCGTTACGACGCCCTGGAGGCCCATCTCAAGGACGTCCACGACTACGACACACCGGAGATCATCGCCACACCGGTGGTGCGCGGCAGCGCGGAGTATCTGGCCTGGATCGGCGAGGAGACCGTCGCGCCATGAGGGCGGTGACCGATACGGCGGGGGCCGAGGCCGAGGGTGAGCTGCCGTTCTTCGTGTACGGCACACTCCGGCCGGGCGAGCCCAACTACGACCTGTGTCTGCGGGGCCGCACGGCCCACGAGGAACCGGCGCGTCTGGAGGGCGCGCTGCTCTACGACGGCCCCGGTTATCCGTATGTGGTCGAGGCCTCCGGCACGGTCGTGGGCGCACTCATCACGGCGAAGCCGGGGCAGTACGGTGAACTGCTCGCCGTGCTCGACGAGTTGGAGGAGTACTTCGCGCCCGGCGACCCGGCCAACGTGTATGAACGGGTGGCCCTCGACGTCCTGTCGGCCGGGGGCACCACGGTCAGTGCCTGGGTGTACTTCGCGGCTCCTCGGGTGGCCCGTGAACTACGGGCGCGGGGGCGGCTGATCGCGGGCGGTGACTGGCTGGCCCATGCCAGTCCGTATCCACGTGCTCCGTACTCGCCCGCTCGCCAGGCCGGACCGGATCACCGTCGACCGCGTCAGACGGCTCCGGCGGTGTCGTCGGCGGCCGTGTCGGCATCGGCGTCGACGTCGGCAGCGGCGCCCGCGCCCGCGTGCGCCGTTCCACCTGGACCGCGGACACCTTGAACTCGGCATCCGCGGCGAACTCCGGCATCCGCGGCGGGCGTCAGCGGGCGTGGCCTGCTGCGAGTGCCTCGGTCACCCCTGTCTCGGTCGGGCCGAGGAACATGGGATCCGGCCGCAGCAGGGCATCGGCCGCCGCCTTGCCCGAGGCGAACATCTCCCGTATCCCGCCGTAGTACCAGGTCGCGTCCCGCCGCTCGCCGACCCCGACTCCGTACGACTCGACCCCCGCCGCGCGGCAGAGCGCCACCGCGCGCCGGACATGGAAGCCCTGTGTCACCAGCACCGCCCGGTCGACGCCGAATATCTTTCTGGCGCGCACGCAGGAGTCCCAGGTGTCGAACCCCGCGTAGTCGCTGACTATCCGGCCGTCCGGCACACCCCGTTCGACGAGATATGTCCGCATCGCGTCCGGCTCGTCGTACTCCTCCCGGCTGTTGTCCCCGGTGACCAGCACGACCTTCACCTTGCCCGTGCTGTACAGCTCCGCCGCCGCGTCGAGGCGGTGCGCGAGATACGGCGCCGGCCGGCCGGCCCGCAGCCCGGCTCCGAAGACCACGGCGACATCCCCGGCCGGGACATCGGCGACCGTACGGACACGGCTGTCCGCGACCGCGTGCATCCAGGTCACCGGCATCAGCGCCAGCACACACCCGAGCATGACCGTCTGCACGGCACGCCGCCGCCCGCGCCGGTCCCGGGGCCACCACGGCCGACGCGGCGGCCGAGTCAACCGCGCCGACGGCCAGGGCAGCCGCGCCGACCCCGGCACACGCGGCCTCGGCGCACGCGGGCGCGGTACACGCAGGCGTGGCAGCTTCGGCAGTGGCATGGTCCCCCCTGGCTGGATCGCGTTCTTCACTCTCCATCTATGACGATCGGCGACGCCGATCAGTTCGCGGCGGGTATGTCCGGCGTCCACGCCGCCAGCAGCAACGACTCGGCCGCCGCCGACACGTACACCGCCGCCGCCAGCCACGCCAGGGCGAAGCCCCTCGGGTCGGCGGGCAGCAGCCGCCCCAGGACATCGTGCCGCCGGTCCGCCGCCGCCTCCGCCAGGGACCGGACCAGCTCCGCGCCCGCGGTGAGGCCCACGGTCCTGAGCCGGCGCGGCAGTTCGCCGTCCGCCGACACGGCGGTCACCGCACGGCCTCCCGCGACCGCGCGGTCCACGGCCCCGCGCAGCAGATCCAGCTCGACCGGGAGCGCGGGCGGCGCGGGCACCGACACGGCGGGCGCCGCCGCCTCGGCCGTCGCCGGGACCGGTACGGCCGGTATGTCCGAGCGGTGGAGCCGCCGCAGCCCCAGATCCGCCCGTACCGACTCCCCGTCATGGCCCGTCCAGGACACGGCGAGCACATGCACACGGTCGGGCCGGTCCGGCACGACCCGGGCGATCAGCCGCAGCGCCAGTCCCGGGCGTCCGGCGAGCAGCCGGAGATTCTCGGCGTACGGCAGTTCGGGCCGCTCGTCCGGCGCCGCCAGCCGCAGCGTGGGACCGCCGGACACGGCAAAGCCCGCCTCGGTGCACATACCGTCGAGGAAGAGCAGATCGCCGCCCGCCGCGCGGGTGTCGGCCGGCTCGGACAGCCGGCCGAGCGCCGCCGCCAGCTGCCCGGCCGGTGGCCGCTCCCAGAGGGCGGCGAGCGGTGCCTCGTACCAACCCGCGCCGCCGGCCCGCACGGAACGGACCTGCCCGCCGCCACCGATCCTGCCGTCCGGTGAGACGGTCGGCGCCGTGAGGATCACCCCGCCGCCGTCGCCCAACTCCCGCAGCGCAAGGGCGCAACCGCCGGGCACCGGCGTACCCGACGCCTGGAGCGCACGCTCCGGTCCACCGGGAGCGACGTCCGAGACCGTACGGAGCGTCCCATCGGGGGCGAGGGCGTACACGGTGGCGCCCGCGTACCCGGAAGCCGTCACCACCGGTTCGGTGAAGAGCCCGTACAGCCGGAGTGGTCCCTCGGGCCGATAGCTTCTTCGCGCGGGGGAGAGGGCTTCGACCGGCCGGTGTACGAGATCCAGCAGCTCGGCCAGCTCCGTGGAGAGCGTGGACAGCCGGAACGCCGGATCGTCGGAACGGGCCTCGGCCAGCAGCCGCGCGATCCTGACGGCGGTGGCGGCGGGCCGGTGCAGCCCGGCCAGCCGCGCCGAGTGCGCGGCATGGAGCAGCTCGGCGCGGTGCACCGCGCCGGAACCGGCGATGCCCGCGACAAGAACGGCCGTCACGGCATCACGCAGGGCGTCGAGCGCGGTGGACCGGACCGGAGTGAGGGCGGCTTCACCGACGACCGGGGGCGGGCCGGCCCCGGCCCTCTCCCCGCTCTTCCCGTCACGCTCCCCGCTTCCCTGCCTCTCTTCCTCCTCCTTCTCCTCCTCTTTCACCTCCTCCGTCGCGAGGGGCGCGTCCATCGCGAGGGGCGCGCTCGACAGCACGGCCGCGCGGTGCAGACAGGCAGGGGCCAGCAGACAACTGCACACGGCGTGATCGCCGGCGGCCACGATCCCGGCCGTGACCCTCAGCGTCACCGCCGTGTCGTCCGCGACCCGCACCAGCACACCGTCCGGATGCGGTTCCACCGGCCATCCGGCGGCCTTCGCCACCGCCCCGTCCACGCGTTTGCGCAGCCGCGCGGGCAGCAGATCGAGAGCGGCGGCGGCCACCGCGGCGGTCACCGGCGGCAGTACCGCCGTGGCATCGGTCATCGGTGCGCACCTCCTACACGTTCGCCGACCCAACGGGCCAGCTCCAAGGGGCTCAGCGCCGCGACCGGCATCCCCGCCCCCACCAACTGGCCCGCCACGCCCGCCGAATAGCGCGGCCGTCCCTCGTCGTCCAGCGAGGCGCAGCCCAGGACATGGCAACCCGCGTCGACCAGCGCCCGTACCTCCGAGAGCAAGGGGGAGACCGGGCCGCCCTCCTCGAAGTCGCTGATCAGCACGACCAGCGTGCGGGACGGTACGGTCACCAGCCCACGGGCGTGGCGCAGTCCGCGCGCGATATTCGTACCGCCGCCCACCCGGACCTCCAGCAGCAGGCTCAGCGGGTCGTCCACCTGGTCGGTGAGATCCAGCACCTCGGTGGAGAACGCCACGAAGTGCGTACTCACCGCCGGGACACCGGCCAGCACGGAGGCGGTGAGCGCGGCCCAGATCGTCGAGGCCTCCATCGAACCCGACACATCCACCACCAGGACCAGCCGCCAGTCGGCCGACTTGCGGGCGCGCGTACGGAAGACGGGCCGCTCCGGCAGGACCGTCACCGCTCCCGTGTCCGGGTCCCGGCGGGCCGTCGCCAGATTCGCGCGCAGCGTACGGGCGAGATCCAGCGGGCCGCCGGGGCGTCGGGTGGGGCGGGGATGGGAGAGCCCGGTGAGCGCGGGCCGCATCCGGTTGGCGAGCGCCTCGGTCAGCTCGGCGACCAGCCGCGCCACCAGGGGCCGCAGCCGGGCGAGCTGCCGCTCCGGAAGACCGCCGGCGTACGACAGGACCGTACGCAGCAACTCCACGGACGGCCGTGCCGAGGCGGGGTCCAGCTCCAGGGCCGCGTCGATCCGGCCCGCGTCGGCGGCGGCCGCGAGGACCTCCTCGCGCACACCGGGCCCGAACAGCGCGGACAACTCCTCCGACCAGGCCCGGACATCGGGATACGACGGCCCGTCCCCGCTCCCGGAGCCGCCTTCGTGCCGCTCGTCGCCCCGCGAACCCTCACCGCGCCCGTATCCGTACAGCTCGTCCAGCGCCCCGGCCAGCCGGGCCGCCTGTCCGCTCAGCCCCCGGCCCCGCCCGAGCAGCAGCCGCCACCGCTCCCCGGGACCGAGCGCGAGGTCCCCCGAGCGCGCGGTGCCTGTACCGGTCTCGTCGGCCGTGGCGGTGGTGGTGACTGTGCCGCCGTCGGCCGCCGGGGTCCGAGCCGCTGCCGGTGCCGGCGTCGGTGTCGGTGCAGGACCAGGATCAGGGGCAGGACCAGGGGCAGGATCAGGTGGTGGTAGAGGTGCCGGTGGGGTTGTCGACGGCGTGTCACGCGTCGGTGCCAGTCCCCGTGCCGCCAGGGCCTCCCGGCCCGCCAGATCCGCCGAGGCCAGGAGGGCCAGGGCCGCCGGGTCCGACAGAGCGGCGGGCAGCGTGCCCGTGGCGAGTCCCGTGCGGTCCTCGACGGTCGCGAGCAGACGGGATCTGGCGGCGGGGGAGAGGGTGTCGAAGCCCGCGCGCAGAGCGGGCAGCCGGTCCAGGAAAGCGCGGTCGGGAAGCGCCTCGACCCGTTCCAGCAGCGGGTCCAGCGCGGCGCCGGTCTCCAGCAGCGGGCCCGCCGCGAGCAGCACGCCGCTCAGAAAACCGGCAAGGTCCGTGCGGAGCCCGGGTGTTGTCGCGCTGTCCACACGGGATGCCAGCCGGGTGCCGAACCCGGCCGCGTCCCGCTGCCCCAGCAGCACCCGGGCCGCGCCCGCCGCGCCCCGGATCAGCGCCGTCGCCTCCGCGTCCAGCCGGGCCAGCGCCGCGTCGAGCCGCAAGCCGCCGCCGAGCGCCGAGGAGGCCCGCTCCGCCAGGGAGACCAGCGCCCGCGCGTCCACCGGGTCCGTGGAGCCCGCGAGCCCGTCCAGCGCCCGGACCCCGGCCGCGGCCAGCTCCTCGTACGCCGAGTCGAGCGCGGCCCGCTCCCACTGCGGGGGCAGCCCCGGCAGATGTCCCGAGCCGATCCGGTCCAACAGCGCGAGAGCGGAGAGCAGTTCGGGCAGTGTGCCGGAGGCGGGCAGCAGTCCGGCGGTCTCCGCCAGCCGTTCCGCGGCGAGCGCGGGCAGCCCGCAGCGCGCCGACTCCTCCAGCCCCGCGAGGGCCTCGGCGGCCGTGGGGCCGCCCGCCCGGCGCTCCGCGGTCCACCGGCGACGCAGCACACCGGCCGCCGCCTGATCGAGCGTCACCCCGTGCACGCCCGCGACATCGAGCATCGCGGCCGTCGACGGTGACCAGGCCACGGCCCAGCGCGTGGTCAGCGCGGCGGCGTCGCCCACGCCCGCCACCTCGGTCTCCTCGCCGTACGGGACACGGCAGACCGCGAGCCTGCGCAGACACAGCTCACGGCGCCGGTCCAGCTCACCGCGGTGCGCGTCGAGGCGCAGCTCCCGGCGCCCGGGAGCGGCGGGAGTGGGCAGCGACAGCGTGCCGAGCAGCGACTCGACGGCCGGGCCGAGGCCCGAGCGTGGCGTCCCGGGTGCGAGCCGGCCCTGCCGGGCACCGACCAGGACCTTCTCCATCGCGGCGGCCACGACCCGGCCCCGCCCGAACAACTGCCCCTGGGTGAGCACGGTCTGCGCCGCCTCCGCCAGCTCCCCGCGCCCCGCCGCCGGGAGACCGCGCAGCGCGGCCAGGTCCCTGGCGACCCGTACCACCTCACGGGCGTCGGGCGGTCCGCTCGGGTGCCCGGCGTCCCGTATCCCGGCGCAGATCCGGACGGCGGTCGCCGTCAGCAGATCGTCCAGCAGCGCGGGATCGCCCGCGGCGCGATACACCCCCCGCTGCCACTCCGGGTCCTTGATCCCCGCCGGATACCCCGACCGCTCGTCCAGCAGCGCGTACGAGTACGGCACGAGCGAGGTCACAACACCCCGCCCGCCCCGGACACCACCGCCTGCCGCGCCGCCCGCCGCGCCACCTCTCGCCCCGGCGGCCCCGCCCGCCCCCGCACCGGTCGTGCCTTTGCCGCCCGGAGCCTCGGCCGTCCCGCTTGCCGCACCGGTCCCGCCCGTCCCGGCCGGCGCCCCGGTGCCCGCCGAGGCAGGCAGCAGGGCCGGTGCGTGGAACGCGCCGATCACCGCCGCCGTACGCCGGCCCTCGTGCTCGGCCAGCCTGCTCCGCATGTTCGCCTCGCGCCGCAGGTCGTACGGATCGACCGGGCCCGAATCGGCCCGCAGCGCCCAGCCGACCAGCAGCGCGGCCCGCCGCAGCGCCTCCGCGCCGGAACCGGGAGCCGCCGCCTCCACCAGCCGGTCCCACAGATCGTCCCCGGGACGTCCGCCGGCCCGCGCCCGCAGTGCGGCGGAGAGCGTCCCCCGCGCCACGACACGCGTCCCCCGCGCCGCGACGTCCCGCTCGCCCGCCGTCACCGGGTCGGGCCCCGGCTCCCGTGTCTCCTCCGGTGCCTCGTCCCTCGCCGCCAGCGGCAGATCGAACGGCACGACCTCCACCCCCGCGTCGCGCGCCCAGCGGATCGCGGCCAGCTCCGGCGAGAACTCCGCGAACGGCAGGAACACCAGCCCGCCCGAGCCATCGCCCCGGCTGCCCGCCAGGGCGACCGGTGGCACTGTCGCCGGGTCGGCGAGATACGGCAGCCAGGACGCGAACTCCTCCGGCAGCTCGACGAACAGCACCTCCGGCGCCGCCTCCGCCAGCATCGCCGGTACGGCCGCGGCCAGCGCCGGGGAGTGATGCCGTACCCCGATCAGATACGGCTCCCGGCACCCCGCGAGCCCTGCCAGCGCGCCCGGCACGCCCCCGTCGTCCGGCACGCCCCCGTCGCTCGGCACGCTCCCCTCGTCCGGCACGCCCTGTCGGTCGGTCCCGTCGGCCCGCTCAGCCCAGCTCATGGCGCAGCTCCCACAGCGTCCGCCACAGCGGAGCGCCCGCCTCCGCCCGGCGCCGCACCGGACCGTCCCAGTACCCCAGCAACCGCGCGTGGTCCGCCGGATCGTCCTTGCGCACCGTGCCCAGCAGATGGCCGGGCAGCGTACGGACGACATCCCGGCCGTCGCCGAGATACGCCGCGCCGAGCCCCATCGACGTGGCCACCTGGACCGCCTCCGCCGTCGACATCACTGTCGACGGGCGCTCGATCTCCCAGCCCTCCGCGCTCCGGCCCGTCCGCAGATCCCGGAACGCGGTGACCAGCGCTTCGAGCACGGTGTCGTCGACCGAGAACGCCGCCCCGCCGCGCACCAGCGCCGCCGTCGCCTGGCTACGCACGAGCGCCGTCTCCGCGTCGAGGTCGTCGATCGGCCCGACCGTCTCGAAGTTGAACCGCCGCTTCAGGGCGGCGGACATCTCGGAGACGCCCTTGTCCCTGAGGTTGGCGGTCGCGATCAGGGTGAAGCCGGGCACCGCGTGCACCGTGCCGTCGCCACCCTCCCCGCCCGCCAGCTCGGGCACCGACATCCGGCGCTCCGACAGGAGCGAGACCAGTGAGTCCTGCACCTCGGGCAGACAGCGGGTCACCTCCTCGATCCGGGCGACCGCGCCGCGCGTCATGGCGGTGAGGACCGGGGAGGGCACCAGGGCCTCCCGGCTCGGCCCCTTGGCGAGGAGCATCGCGTAGTTCCAGCCGTAGCGGAGCTGATCCTCCGTGGTGCCCGCGGTGCCCTGCACGGTGAGCGTGCTGGTGCCGCAGACCGCGGCCGACAGCAGCTCGGAGAGCATCGACTTGGCGGTGCCCGGCTCACCGACGAGCAGCAGCCCGCGCTCACCCGCCAGCGTCACCACACACCGCTCCACCAGGGCGCGGTCACCCACGAACTTCCGTGAGACCACGAGCTGTCCGCCGTCCGGCGCCCGGAGCGGCTCACCGTCCGTGCCGCAGACGAACAGCACCACCGCGCGGGGCGTCAGCCGCCAGCTCGGCGGCCTGGGGCCGTTGTCGTACGACTCCAGGAACGCCAGCTCAGCCGCGTAACGGTCCTCCGGCAGCTCGATCTGCCGCCCCGGCCCCGCCTGTGCCGAGTCCGCCGCCTCCCGCGCCAACGCGTCCGCGCCCGTTCCCATACCCGCCGCCCCTCTCCTCGTCGTCATCGCCTGCCTCCTCGGACGCCACGGCCCTGGAACTCCTCGAACCCCGGTACATCACCCTCGACGACCCGGCGCCACGCGGCTTCGAACAGCGCGGGCACCGGGCGGTCCGGCACCACGAAACCGGGCTGGTCCCAGGGCACCAGCGCCGTCTTCCAGTTCTCCGACGGCAGCCGGGGCGTCTGCTGCTCCAGCCAGCCGCCGGGCAGGAAGAGCGTCCGGCCCGCCCGCGCGCGCTTGGCCTCCACCACCAGATCGGTGGCGGCCAGTTCGGCCCGTGCCCTCTTCAGCCGGGCCGGCTTCCACTCCGTCCACGCGGCCTGCTGACGGTCGGTCGGATCGGGCAGCGCGAGCAGCATCAGATACAGCGCCGCCGCGTCCTCCGAGAGCCCGAACCGCTCCGCCGCCTCGCCCACCAGCTTCGGCACACTGCCCTGCGGGTTCTGCGGTGCTCCCGGCGGACCGTCCGCCGTGAGCAGTTCCATGAACTCCTCGCTCAGCAGCGCCCGCAGCGCGTCCAGCTGGGGAGCCGCGCCCGCCGTCGCCGCCAGCAGCCTCAGATCCGGATGGTCGGGACCTCCCTCACCTGGCGCGACCTCACCTGGCGCGACCTCACCTGGCGCGACCTCACCTGGCGCGGCCTCACCTGGTGCGGCACCGTCCGGTCCGGCCTCTCCTGTCCCCGGACCGCCGGCCGCCGGCAGCAGGGCCGCCGGCCGTACCCAGACCGAGTCCCCGTCCCGTCCGTACCGCGTCGGCGTCAGCACCAGCGCCGACGACAGCTCGGTGATCTCCTTCTCGTCGCCGCCGCGCTTGGGCGCCAGTCCGAAGGCCTCGCGCAGCCGCGGTGACACGGCGTCATACGCGGAGTCCCTGCTGACCTCCAGATCGAGCAGCAGACCGGGATCGGCCAGCCGCTCCCGCAGCTTCCGCGCCGTCGCGGGCAGGACGGCCCGCAGCGGGTCGCCGTACGGCAGCCGGTAGGCGAGCCAGCGCAGCGCGCCGACCGTGGCGCCGAGCCTGTCCCCCGTCAGCGCCAGACGCGGATCCGCCGTCTCCAGCTCACCGTCGGTCAGCCGCTGTTCGGTACGGCCCGTCAGCCAGGGCTGCCACTCGGGGTTGAGCGCGTCATCCACGGCGGTGCCGCCGCCCAGCTCGGCCACCATCGGACGGATCAGCGAGGCGGGGGTGGGCCGTCGCCTGCCGCGTACCGCCGTCCAGGCGCCCACCAGCGGCTCCGCCGCGAAGCCCGTGGTCCACAGATCCGCCACCCGCTCCGGCTCACCGGGCAGCAGCAGGGCGGTGAACGCCCGCCGCTCCTCGACGCTCAGCGCCATCAGTGTGGCCGCCCCCACCCGCGCCTCGGCCTTCTTCGCGCCCAGCGGCTCCAGATACTCCGCATACTCCGCGGACACCGTGTCGTGGGTGTGATAAGAGGTCAGTCCGGGGGAACCGAGCTGGAACAGGGCGCCCGCCACCGGGGTGATCCCGACCCGCTCGGCGAAGTCCACCGCCTGCCCGGGGCGGTACGGCAGCGGCCCCCGCGCCCGCACCAGCTCCAGCAGCCGCCGTACGGCCGGTGCCCGCAGCGGGTCGTCCGCCGCGCCCAGCACCTCGGACTCGACGACCACGCAGCCGTCCCAGCCGCCGAAGGCCCCGGCCGGGTCGTACTCGACGCAGTGCCAGTACGCCTCCTTCTCCTCGTACCGCAGCCGGCCGAGGATCAGCAGCCGCCGGTCCCCCGCGTGCCGTACCTCCCCGGCGCGCTTGTCCTCGTATTCGCCGGCGATCTTCAGCTCCACCGCCCGCAGCCGTCCGCGCGGATCGATCAGGAGCGCGTCACCACCGCTCTCCACCGTCAGCGCGGAGTCGAGGAACTCCACGAGGGCGGCCCGGTGTTCGCCGGGGACGGCGGGCGACACGGCGCGCACCGCGAGCGCCGCCATCCCGGCCCCGCACAGCGTCACCCAGCCCTCGCTGGGGTCCTTGAGGGCCACGCGGCCCGGGACCGCGTCCGGCGCCAGTACCTGGGGCAGCAGCCGGATCTGTTCGAGGATCGTCCTGCTGCCGGTGGTCAGCGGATGGTAGGAGTACCGGTATGTCGGCCGGGTGAACCCGTCGCACGCCTTCTTCAGGATCTCGTCCCGGGTGTGCTCGGCCACCGGCTCCCGCGGCCCCTCCGAGCCCTGCCGTCCGCGCGCGGCCCGCTCGGCGAGCGTGCTGATCCGCTTGGCGTGGCGGGCCGCCTCGGCCACCACCCCGGCCACGCCCGCCAGCAGCCCCGGGTGGGTGATCCCCGGCAGGATCCGGCGCACGGCCGTCGTCGCCTTCGTCCCCTCGGCGACCGCGGCCAGCAGTTCCCGGGCGTCCTTCCCGGTCACCGCGCGCAGCGCGGCGGAACCCCGCTCGTCCCGTGGCCGCAGCGCGTGCCAGTGGGCCAGCGGCGCCACGAGCGGGGTGCCCGCCGCGTACGCGCCACCCCGGTCGCCCTCCTCCACCTGGGCGAGCTGGATGCCCTCGGCGTCGTACAGCGCGACCGAGGCCGAGAAGCCACGTGTCTCACGCGGATGCAGCACCGCGCCGCCCGGCAGCCGCAGCGGCGGTACGGGAAGGCCGTCGCCGAGGTGTTCGAGGCGCGCGCCCGGCGGCACCGGAACGGCGGGGCTGCGGCTGCCGTCCACCGAACAGGCCGTGAGCGTCCGCTCCTCGGGGTCGTACGTCACCCACCAGCCGAGCAGCCCGTCCTTCGTGCCGAACGGCGAGGACTCCAGGCCCGGCCGTACGGGAAGCAGCCGGCAGGCCCGCTCCAGCAGCCGTACGCCGCCCCCGGCGAGCGCCGAATCGAAGAAGGCGGGCACCGAGACCCGGCCCCTGCGGGCCGACTCGGGGTCGTACTCCCACCACTGGTTCTCGTGCAGCACCCAGACGGAGATACCGTCGGAGGCCACCTGGCGGCGCTCCCCGGCGAACGACGTGTCCCCCGCGTACACCGGCCGGCCGCCGTAGCAGCGACCGCCGTCGGGCAGTTCGAGCGAGGGCACCTGGGAATCGGTCCAGTGGTCGTTCAGCTCGCCCGCGGGCTTGAACACCTCGCTCGGGCGGCCCGACCACAGGGCCCGCCGGTCGTCCCCGACACCGTTGGCGATCAGCCACTGGCCGCCGACATGGCGGACCGCGATCGTGTCCCAGGTCTGGACCGACTTCGCGGGCAGGGGCAGGGTGCGCTGGTCGACCACGTCCAGCGGCCCGACCGCCGCGACCTGGGTGCCGACCCGGACGAGCAGGGCCGGCCAGGCGTCCCTGACGCGGTACCACCTGTCGCTGTAGTTGCCGTAACGCTGTCCCGAACCCTTGGCGCTGACCTGTCCGAGTCCCGGGAGCGCCTCCTCCAGCGCGGGCCAGCCGAGCTCGTCCAGGATGCCCGCGCGCAGCGTCCTCGCCAGGGCGGGAGCGGGTGAGACCGCCGCGATCCGCGCGACCGCGTCGGGCGCCGTGGCCAGCACGGACGGCGAGGAGAACAGGGCCAGCCGCGTCAGCATGCCGTGCAACTCGGGCAGACCGAAGGGCCGCGCCAGATCATCGGCCCGGTCGCCCAGCCAGCCCACGAGCGCGGCGCGCAGCGCGGGATGAGCGACGATCCGGTGGAGCCGCTTCGTGGCACCGCCCTGCTCGGCGATCCGCTCCACACCGGTACGGATCAGCGGGGCGAACCGGGGGTCGGAGGCCAGCGCCACAAGATCCCGTCGCCCCTCCCGGCCGTCGTCGAGCCAGTCGGCCAGATCCAGACTCCAGGCGCCCTCCGGAGGACCGGCGACCGGCACGCCCCAGGCCAGACAGGCGTCCAGCAGATCCAGATCGGCCGTGACGCGCCTGCCGTGGCCGCCGAGCAGCCGTACGGGTGTGCCGTCGGCCACCAGCCGCTCGGCCAGCCGCTCGACCAGGGCCAAGTCGGCGGGAAGCCGCTTGGAGCCGCGCCAGCCGCGCTGCCGGTATCCGGCCCATGAGGACAGCCACTCGGCGGCCGGGGCCGTCCCGTCGATCAGCAGACCGACCGCCCCGCACTGATCCAGCAGAGCGAGCCAGGAGGCGTCGAACTCCTCATGACTGTCACCGCCCGTGGCCGGGAGCAGCGCCAGCAGCCGCTCCCGCACCGCGCCGTCCTCGGCCGCGACCGCCCGCAGCGCGGGCAGCGCCGACTTCCAGAAGCTCGCCGCCGCGCGGTTCATCGGGCCGGTGTGGATGATCTCCGCGAGCAGCGCCCGCTCCTCGGCCGCCGCGTCCAGCCCCGCGCCCTTCGCGAGGCGCCGCAGATCCTCCAGCATGCCCGCGTACGGGGCGAGTCCGGCCGCGCAACGCTCCAGCGACACCGCCTTGAACTGGCCGTACGCCTCCTCGGCCGACAGCCGGTCCGTCAGCCCCTTGGCGTGCTCACGCAGGGCCTTGCCGGACAGCGCGCCCGCCCCGGCGAACTCCAGGAAGACCTCCCGCAGCCGCTCCTCGTCCACCGCGAGCGCGTGCCGCTGCTCGGCCGCCCGCGCCTTGCCGAAGAACACGGCCGCCTGCTGACGGGACTCGACCGCCAGGAAGAGCCGCGCCACCTGTTCGTAGAAGGTGGGCAGGAAGTGCGGTACGGAACGGTCCAGCCGCTCGCCGATCTCGTCGAACCCCTCCTTCGCCAGGCCCGGTTTGGTGGCGACCTGCCGGGCGAGCCGCTCCATCTCCTTGACCACGGCGAGCGCGTGATGGCCGTTGGCCGGGTCGTGCACGAGTGCCCAGGCGGGGAAGCCGAGCGACTGCCGCTTGACCCGGCCGACCTCGGCGGCCTCGGCCGCGCCGAACCCCAGATACTCCAGGGCGAGATCCTCCGCCGCCCCGATCGCCGCGGGCACCAGCCGCACCACCGCGCGCTCGTCCAGCGCGGGATGTCCGTACGCGCGTGCCGTCAGCGCGTCGCCCTCGGCGCCGCCGAGCGGCAGCACCGCCCCGGCCTCCAGCAGGTCCTTCTCACGCGCCCGCCCGTCCTGTGCCTGCCCGTTGTCCGTCTTCGTGTCCCCTGCCTCCGTGTCCGGCAGAGTCCCGTCCGGCGTCCCGCCCGCCAGTCGCCCGTTCACAGCGCCCCCTCCTCGTCGTTCTCGACCACACGGCCCGCGTACACCAGCGCGGCCATCCGCTCGCCCTCCGACCAGGCGACCGGCCCCACTTCGGCGGGCGGCAGCCGCCGCCCGGCCGCGTCACGCCACTCCAGCGAACCGGTCAGCGTCTCCCCGTCCGGATAGTCGTCCCCCACCCAGTACGCCGCCTCCAGCGGCCGGCCGTCCTCCACCAGCGGGCACACCGCATAGCCGCCGCGCACCCGGTAACCGAGCGAGACCGCGCGGGTCGTGGCATGCCGGAGCTGTGCGAACTTCCCATGTGCGTAAGCACGCCAGTCCTGCGCGGCCGTGCCCTCGGGAGCGTCCTCGGCCGGCTCCGGCCGCCGCCACACCTCGCGGAAGAGCTGCTCGGCGCCCTGCTCCACGCCCAGCTCCGCGGCGAACTCCCGCAGCTCCGCCAGCTCTTCGAGCAGCACCGGATGCGGAATCAGGACCGTCCCCACCTCGGCCGGATCCAGCCGGACCGAATCACCGTCCAGATCGACGATCCCCAGCCCCCGCACCGGATCCGCGTCCCGCAGAAACCCGGCGCGCGCGGTGTCCGCCGAACCGTCCGCGGCCACCGGCGCCACCACCAGATCCCGCAGCACCGACCGCCAGGCCGGGTCCGGCCAGACCCTCGCCAGCAGCGCCACCGGGACCGGCAGCGAACGCACCAGCCAGATGTCCACCTGCTCCCGGCACTCCCGCTCATGCCGCTCCAGCCACTCGGCCAACTGCCGCAGCCGTACCACCTCGGCGTCGTCCTTGAGCTTCGACGGCACCTGTTTCAGCGTGCGGCCCGCGGCATTGCGGCACAGCACCCGAGTGCCGTCCAGCGCGACGGCATACCCGCCCGATGTTTCGATCCAGCCCATGGCAGGACCCCTCCCCGACCTTCCGGTTCCGAACGGGCATCACAGTAGGAGACCGGTCTGACAACGCCGTCGCGCGCTCCGTGAGCCTGTGGAAAACCTCCGCCTCGACCCCGCGACATGGCGGCCCCGGGACACCCACCCGCCGTTCCGCGGACCCCCGTACGCCACCCGTTCCGGTTACCTTCGGTGCATGACAGGCATTACGGGCACCACCCCGCCGCACTTCGCCCCGCCGACGGGTGACTACGACGACGCGGCCACCGAGCGCTGGGCCCCGGAGCCCGACAAGCGTCCGGGCCGCACCGCGTTCCAGCGCGACCGCGCACGCGTGCTGCACTCGGCCGCGCTGCGCCGTCTGGCGGGAAAGACCCAGGTGGTGACCCCCGGTTCGCGCAGCCAGGAGTGGGACGCCAGCCCCCGTACCCGTCTGACCCACTCCCTGGAGTGCGCCCAGGTGGGCCGCGAACTGGGCGCGGCGCTCGGCTGCGATCCCGATCTCGTCGAAGCGGCCTGTCTCGCGCATGACATGGGCCACCCGCCGTTCGGCCACAACGGCGAACAGGCGCTCAACGACTTCGCCTCGGACTGCGGCGGCTTCGAGGGCAATGCCCAGTCGCTCCGGCTGCTCACCCGTATCGAACCGAAACGGTTCGTCCGGTTCACGGAGACGTCCGAACCGGTCAGTGTCGGTCTCAATCTGACCCGCGCCACCCTGGACGCCGCTACCAAATACCCCTGGCCGCGCGGGGCCCACCCCACCCGGCCGGACTCGCTGAAGTTCGGGGTGTACGAGGACGACCTGCCCGTCTTCGCCTGGGCCCGCGAGGGCGCGCCGGCGGACCGTACCTGCTTCGAGGCGCAGGTCATGGACTGGTCGGACGATGTGGCGTACTCGGTCCATGACTTCGAGGACGGCCTGCACGCCGGCCATGTCGTGCCCGCCGCGCTCCGCTCCGGGGCCGAGCGGCGCGGGATCTGGGCGGTGGCGATCGGCCGCTATGTGCCACGGGACACCGATCCCGGTGAACTGTCCGACGCGCTCGACCGGCTCATGGCGCAGGAGTGGTGGCCGCGCGGTTACGACGGCTCCGCCGTGGCGCAGTCCCGCCTCAAGGACGCCACCAGTCAGCTCATCGGCCGGTTCTGTCTGGCCGCCGAGGCCGCCACCCGCGAGGCGTACGGTGCGGGACCGCTCACCCGGTACGCCGCCGAACTGGTCGTCCCGCACACCGCCCGGCTGGAGTGCGCGGTCCTCAAGGCCGTCGCCGACCGCTATGTCATGCGGCGCGCCGAACAGGAGGCGCTCCGCGCCGACCAGCGGATCGTGCTGGCGGAGCTGGCCGGGGCGCTCACGGCCCGCGCGCCGGAGGGGCTCGATCCGCAGTTCCGCGCGCTGTTCGACGCGGCCACCGACGACCGGGCGCGCAAGCGCGTCCTCGTCGACCAGATCGCCTCCTTCACCGACGCGGCGGCGCGCTCCCTGCACGCGGAGCTGACCGGCCGCGGCTGACGGGCGGGCCCCGGGCGCCCGTATCCCACGTGCCCCGCCCGCCTCAGCGAGCTTTCACGCGCGTCATATGCCGCCCCCGCGCATCATGAATGGGTGACGCTCGTGGATCAGCCGTGGATGAGCCGTGCACCGGCCCTGGAACAGCGACATGCGCCCCCTCATGCCTCACCGCTCCAGCTCCGCGCCTGTACGAAAGTAGCCGGATCACAGCAGTGATACACGCCCGTGGAGCGCTCCCTCTTTCGCCATCACGCTCCGTGCGGGACGCTCGCAGATGGCGGCAGCGCGAAGAGGAGGCATCAAGTGGTCGACGCACATCAGACTTTTGTCATCGTCGGCGGTGGGCTGGCCGGGGCGAAAGCCGCGGAAACCCTTCGTTCGGAGGGTTTCACCGGCCGGGTGATCCTTATCGGTGACGAGCGCGACCACCCGTATGAACGTCCGCCCCTCTCCAAGGGTTATCTGACCGGCAAGGAGGAGCGGGACAGCGTTTTCGTGCACGAGCGCGCCTGGTACGCCCAGGCCGAGGTCGAGCTTCATCTCGGCCAGACCGTCACCTCCGTCGACCGCGATCTGCGGTGTGTGCATCTCGGTGACGGCACCTCCGTGCGGTACGACAAACTGCTGCTGGCCACCGGCGCCGAACCGCGCCGCCTCGACATCCCCGGTACCGATCTGGCCGGCGTCCACCATCTGCGCCGGCTCGCCCACGCGGACCGGCTGCGTCAGACGCTCGCCGCCCTCGGCCGGGACAACGGCCATCTCGTGATCGCGGGCGCGGGCTGGATCGGTCTGGAGGTCGCGTCGGCCGCCCGTGGCTACGGCGCCGAGGTCACCGTCGTCGAGTCCGCGCCGACCCCTCTCCACCATGTCATCGGCCCCGAGCTGGGCCAGCTCTTCACCGAGCTGCACCAGGAGCACGGCGTACGGTTCCACTTCGGCGCCCGGCTCACCGAGATCACCGGCCAGGACGGCATGGTCCTGTCGGCGCGCACGGACGACGGCGAGGAGCACCCGGCCCACGATGTGCTCGCCGCGATCGGCGCCGCCCCGCGTACGGTCCTGGCCGAGGCCGCCGGTCTCGATCTCGCCGACCGCGCCCAGGGCGGCGGTATCGCCGTGGACAGCGCGCTGCGCACCTCCGACCCGGACATCTACGCGGCCGGTGACGTGGCCGCCTTCCCGCTGGCCTTCCCGCCGGCCTCTCCGCTCGCCTTCCCGTCCGCCGGCCCGGGTGCCGGCCCGGGTGCCCCTCCGTCCGCCACCCGGGTACGGGTGGAGCACTGGGCCAACGCCCTCAACGGCGGCCCGGCCGCCGCCCGCGCCATGCTCGGTCAGGACATCGCCTACGACCGCGTTCCGTACTTCTTCTCCGACCAGTACGACCTGGGTCTGGAGTACTCGGGATGGGCGCCGCCCGGTTCGTACGACCAGGTGGTCGTACGCGGCGACGCCGGAAAGAGGGAGTTCGTCGCCTTCTGGCTGAAGGACCGCAAGGTGCTCGCCGGGATGAACGTCAACGTCTGGGACGTCACCGAGGACATCCAGCGTCTGATCCGTTCCGGTGAGCCGCTCGATCCCGACGCCCTCGCCGACCCGGGCGTCCCGCTCGGCTCCCTGGGCACCACTCCCGGGGGCCGGCACGACTGAGAACAGCGACCGGACGCCGTCCGCGGGCGGCCACCCGCGGCCACCCGCGGCTGTCCACAGCCGACGAGCGCTGTCCGCCGGCCCCCGTAGTATTCACGCGTGGCAGGCAGGATCAACGATGACGACGTGAAGGCGGTGCGGGACGCCGTCCCGATCGACGCCGTCGTGTCCGAATACCTCCAGCTACGCGGCGCGGGCGGCGGAAATCTCAAGGGGCTCTGTCCCTTCCACGACGAGAAGTCCCCCTCCTTCCAGGTCAGTCCGAGCAAGGGTCTCTTCCACTGCTTCGGCTGCCAGGAGGGCGGGGACACCATCGCCTTCGTGATGAAGATCGACCATCTCTCCTTCTCCGAGACGGTCGAGCGGCTCGCCGCCCAGGCGGGCATCACCCTCCGGTACGAGGAGGGCGGCTACAACCCGGCGAGCCAGCGCGGCGAGCGCACCCGGCTGGTCGAGGCGCACCGGATCGCCGCCCGGTTCTACGCCGAGCAGCTCGGCGGCGCCGAGGCCGAGACCGGCCGCGCGTTTCTCGCGGAGCGCGGGTTCGACCAGGCGGCGGCGGAGCATTTCGGCGTCGGCTACAGCCCGGCGGGCTGGGACCATCTCACCCGCTATCTGCGCGGCCAGGGCTTCACCGACAAGGAGCTGCTGCTCTCCGGTCTCTCCCAGGACGGCCGCCGAGGCCCAATCGACCGGTTCCGCGGCCGGCTGATGTGGCCCATCCGCGACATCTCGGGCGAAGTGGTCGGTTTCGGCGCGCGCAAGCTGCGCGAGGACGACAACGGTCCGAAGTATCTGAACACCCCCGAGACCGCGATCTACAAGAAGTCCCAGGTGCTCTACGGCGTGGACCTGGCCAAGAAGGAGATCGCCAAGTCCAGCCGGGCCGTCGTGGTCGAGGGCTACACCGATGTGATGGCCTGTCATCTCGCGGGGGTCACCACCGCCATCGCCACCTGCGGTACGGCCTTCGGCGGCGACCACATCAAGATCCTCCGGCGGTTGCTGATGGACAACGGCAGCGCACGGGTGATCTTCACCTTCGACGGGGACGCGGCGGGCCAGAAGGCCGCGCTGCGCGCCTTCGAGGACGACCAGAAGTTCGCCGCCGAGACCTATATCGCCATCGCCCCGGACAATATGGACCCGTGCGAGCTGCGGCTCGACAAGGGCGACGAGGCCGTGCAGGATCTGGTCGAACCGCGCACACCGCTCTTCGAGTTCGCGATCCGCCAGATCGTCTCGCGCTACGACCTGGAGACCCCGGCGGGCCGCGCGGCGGCAATGGACGAGGCCGCGCCTGTGGTGGCCAAGATCAAGAACCGTACGGTCCGCCGTGAGGTGGCGGTCCAGCTCGCGGGGATGGTCGGTATCCTCGACCCGGAGTTCGTAGTCAAACGTGTCGGCCGCCTCGCCGGCCCCGCGGGCGACCGCGGCGGCCGTGGCCCCGCCCCGGCAGCCACCCACAGAGCCCAGAACCCGGTTCCGGTGCCCGCCACGCAGGCCGGCCCCGCGCTCCACCTCCGCAGCCCCGCCCACCGCACCGAGCGTGAGCTGCTGAAACTCGCCCTCCAGCGGCCCGAACTGGTCTCCCCGGCCTTCGACGCCTACGGGGAGGACGAGTTCACCGCCGCGCCGTACGCCGCCGTACGCCGTGCCATAGCGGAGGTGGGCGGCGCGGAGCAAGGTCTGCGTTCCCTCCCCGAATATCTGGCCCGGGTCCGCGAGGCCGCTCCGAACGACGCGGTGCGTGCCATGGTCACCGAGCTGGCGGTTGAGGTGTTCCACGGCAAGGCGATCGACGAGATCTATGCGGGGCAGCAGCTCGTCCAGGTACGGCGGCGCGCGGTGGACCGCCGTATCGCGGAACTCCAGGGCAAGTTGATCCGCCTGGGCGGCAACCTCCCGCCGGATGAACTCGCGGCGGCTCAGAACGATGTGTGGGTGCTCCAGCAGTACGGCCGGTCCCTCCACGATCGCGGCGCCGACGCGCTCTAGGCCAGGACCTGGGCCAGGGCCTGGTCCCTCGCGCCACCGCGCGTACGGCCTCCTTCCCGACCCCCTGGGTAACGGCACGGTTACGTACGGGACGCAGAAAGTCGCCGCACGCCCCTCGTGACAGTCATGTGTCGTACCCCACACTGGGTTGCGGTGCCTGAGTTCTTCGGAGCGCGGCCGGCCTGCCGACGGTGGGCGCCTCACCCCCCGCGGATCCGCTCATCGTGTACGGGACGGAGCACGGCCCCGCCACCTCCGTCCCGCTGCCGTACGCCCCCGAACCGGCAGCGATCACCCTGGAGGTCGCCCCCCGTGCAGAACCGGACCCCGACTTCGACCCTGACCGTGCCCCCGAGCGTGCCTCCCGGCGAGTTCGCGGCGGCGGTGCCGTCCCAGAGCCGCGCCGTCCACCACCCGGAGACGGTGCCGGCGGCCATGTCGGCCGCCGCGCCGGCAACCGCGCCGGCCCTGGCTCCTGAGCCCCTGGCCCTGCCCCTGGCTCCGGAGCCCCTGATCGAGGACCTCGTGGAGGTGCCCTTCGTGCCCGAGCCCCCGGCACGCCGGGGCGGCCGTGCCGACACGGGCGGGCCCTCCTCCGATCTCTTCCGCCAGTATCTGCGGGAGATCGGCCGTGTCCCACTGCTCACCGCCGTCGAGGAGGTGGACCTCGCCCGCCGTGTCGAGGCCGGCCTCTTCGCCGAGGAGAAGCTGAGCCGCTCCACCGATCTGGACTCCCGGCTCGCGCTGGACCTCGACCGGCTGGTCGTGCTCGGCCGGATGGCCAAACGGCGCCTGATCGAGGCGAATCTGCGGCTCGTCGTCTCCGTGGCCAAGCGCTATGTCGGCCGCGGACTGACCATGCTCGATCTCGTCCAGGAGGGAAATCTCGGCCTGATCAGGGCGGTGGAGAAATTCGACTACGCGCGCGGCTACAAGTTCTCGACGTACGCGACCTGGTGGATCCGGCAGGCGATGTCCCGGGCACTGGCCGACCAGGCCCGTACGATCCGGGTCCCGGTCCATGTGGTCGAGCTGATCAACCGCGTCGTACGGGTCCAGCGCCGACTGCTCCAGGAGCGTGGCTACGAGCCGACCGCCGAAGAGGTGGCCCAGCAGCTCGATCTGACCGCCGAGCGGGTGGGTGAGGTGCTGCGGCTCGCCCAGGAACCGGTCTCCCTGCACGCCCCGGTGGGCGAGGAGGACGATGTCGCGCTCGGCGATCTGATAGAGGACGGCGACGCCGCGTCCCCGGTCGAATCCGCGGCCTTCCTGCTGCTGCGCGAGCATCTGGAGGCGGTGCTCTCCACTCTCGGGGAGCGCGAACGCAAGGTGGTCCAGCTGCGGTACGGACTGGCCGACGGCCGGCCCCGCACCCTGGAGGAGATCGGCAGGATCTTCGGTGTGACGCGCGAGCGAATACGCCAGATCGAGTCCAAGACCCTCGGCAAACTCCGCGACCACGCCTACGCCGACCAGCTCCGGGGCTATCTCGACTGAGACCGGCGCCGCGCCCGTACGCCCGAAGACGATACGGACGCGGCGCCGCCGGCCCGGTACGAGGCACCCCCGGCCCGATACGCGGCGCGGGCCCCCGGATACGCGGACCGCGCCGCCGGTCTCGGCCGCCCGTCCTCAGTCGACCTCCACCACCGCCTGCGCGAACTGGGCCGCGTACAGCCGCGCGTACGCGCCCTCCGCCGCCAGCAGCTCCTCGTGCGTGCCCTGTTCGACGATCGCGCCGCTCTCCATCACCAGAATCACATCCGCGTCCCGGATCGTGGAGAGCCGGTGCGCGATCACAAAGCTCGTACGGCCGTGCGCCAGCCGCGCCATCGCCTTCTGGATCAGCACCTCGGTACGGGTGTCCACCGAGCTGGTCGCCTCGTCGAGCACCAGGATCACCGGGTCGGAGAGGAACGCCCGCGCGATGGTGATCAGTTGCTTCTCACCGGCGCTGACCCCGGAGCCCTCGTCGTCGATGACCGTGTCGTAGCCCTCGGGGAGCGTACGGACGAAACGGTCGGCGTGGGCCGCGCGCGCCGCCTCCTCGATCTCCTCCCGGGTGACCTCGCGCGACGCGCCGTACGCGATGTTCTCCGCGATCGTGCCGCCGAAGAGCCAGGTGTCCTGGAGGACCATGCCTATCTTGGCGCGCAGTTCGGCGCGGGACATCCGGGAGATGTCGAGCCCGTCCAGGGAGATCAGGCCGCCGGTCACCTCGTAGAACCGCATCAGCAGATTCACCAGCGTGGTCTTGCCCGCGCCCGTCGGACCGACGATCGCGACCGTCTGCCCCGGCTCCACCGAGAGCGACAGATCCTCGATCAGCGGCTTCTCCGGCTCGTACCGGAACGAGAGGTGCTCGATCGCCACCTGCCCCCGCGACTCGCGCAGCCGCTCCACGGACGGGGCGTCGGGCTCCTGCTCCACCGCGTCCAGCAGCTCGAAGATCCGCTCGGCCGAGGCGACCCCGGACTGGAGCAGATTGGCCATCGACGCGACCTGCGTCAACGGCATCGAGAACTGCCGCGAGTACTGGATGAACGCCTGCACATCGCCGATCGACAAGGTGCCCGAGGCCACCCGCAGTCCGCCGACGACCGCGATCAGTACGTAGTTGATGTTGGAGATGAAGAGCATCAGCGGCTGCATGATCCCGCTGTTGAACTGCGCCTTGAAGCCCGCCTCGTAGAGCTGGTCGTTCTGCTCGCGGAACAGCTCGGCCGACTCGTGCGCCCGCCCGAAGACCTTCACCAGCGAGTGCCCGGTGTACATCTCCTCGATATGGGCGTTCAGCGTGCCGGTGACCTTCCACTGCTGGACGAACTGCGGCTGCGACCTCTTGCCGACCTTCGCCGCGACGAACACCGACAGCGGTACCGTCACCAGCGCGACCAGCGCCAGCAGCGGCGAGATCCAGAACATCATCCCCAGCACACCGACGATCGTCAGCAGCGAGTTGATGAGCTGGCCCATCGACTGCTGCAAGGTCTGCGAGATGTTGTCGACGTCGTTGGTGACCCGGCTGAGCACCTCGCCGCGCGGTTGCTTGTCGAAGTACGACAGCGGCAGCCGCGACAGCTTCGCCTGGACGTCCTCACGCATCCGGTACACGGTGTTGTTGATGACCCGGATCGAGAGCCGGGTGGAGACCAGCATCAGCAGTCCGGCGGCCACATAGATCACCAGCACCACCAGCAGCACCTCGCCCACCGCGCCGAAGTCGACGCCATGGCCCGGGGTGAAGTCCACCCCGGAGAGCAGATCGGCGAGCCCGTCGTCCCCCTTGGCCCGCAGTCCCTCGATCGTCTGCGCCTTGGAGACGCCCCCGGAGGTCTGCCGGCCGATCACCCCCGCGAAGATCAGATCCGTGGCCCGGCCGAGGATCTTCGGTCCGACCACCGACAGCGCCACGCTCAGCACGCCGGCCGCGAGCATCCACCACAGGGTGGTCCGCTCCACGGCGAGCAGCCGCAGCAGCCGCTTGCCCGATTCCTTGAAGTGCGTGGACCGCTGGGTCGGTCCCGCCGCCATCATCATGCGTCCACCAGGACCGCTCATCAGGCAGCCTCCGCCTCGGTAAGCTGGGAGAGCACGATCTCCCGGTATGTCTCGTTCTGTGCCATCAACTCGTGATGGCGGCCCTCCCCGACGACCCGGCCCTCGTCCAGGACCACGATCCGGTCGGCGTCACGGATCGTGGAGACCCGCTGGGCGACGATCACGACGGTCGCCTCCGAGGTCTCCCGCGCCAGCGCCGCGCGCAGCGCCGCGTCCGTGGTGTAGTCCAGCGCGGAGAACGAGTCGTCGAAGAGATAGATCTCCGGCCGCTGCACCAGCGTCCGCGCGATCGCGAGCCGCTGCCGCTGGCCGCCGGAGACATTCGTACCGCCCTGCGCGATGGCCGCGTTCAGCCCGCCTTCCAGAGCGGCGACGAACTCCCTCGCCTGCGCCACCTCCAGCGCGTGCCACAAGTCCTCGTCGGTCGCGTCGGGATTGCCGTACCGCAGATTCGTCGCGACCGTCCCGGAGAAGAGATACGGCTTCTGCGGTACGAGGCTCACGGCCTTCGCCAGCAGCGCCGGTTCGAGCCGCCGTACGTCCTCGCCGTCGACGAGCACCTCGCCGTCCGTCGCGTCGAACAGCCGCGGTACGAGCCCGAGCAGCGTCGATTTGCCGCTGCCGGTCGAGCCGATGACCGCGGTCGTCTCACCGGGCCTGGCGACCAGGGACACATCACGCAGCACGGGCTCCTCGGCCCCGGGGAAGCGGAACTCCGCGCCCCGGATCTCCAGATGCCCGTGCCTGCGCAGCGTCGTCACCGGGTTCTCCGGCGGTACGACACTCGACCTGGTGTCCAGCACCTCTTCGATGCGCTCGGCGCACACCTCGGCGCGCGGCACCATCATGAACATGAAGGTGGCCATCATCACGGCCATCACGATCTGCATCAGATACGCGAGGAACGCGGTCAGCGCGCCGATCTCCATCCCGCCGCTGTCGATGCGGTGCGCGCCGAACCAGACGACGGCGATCGACGACAGGTTCACCACCGTCATCACGGTCGGGAACATCAGCGCCATCAGCCGGCCCGTGGACAGCGCGACATCGGTCAGCTCGGTGTTGGCCTCCTTGAAACGGCCCTTCTCGTAGTCGTCCCGTACGAAGGCCCTGATCACGCGGTTGCCGGTGATCTGCTCGCGCAGCACCCGGTTCACGGTGTCGAGCCGCGTCTGCATCGTGCGGAAGAGCGGCCGCATCTTCCTGATGATGAGGCTGACCGAGATACCGAGCAGCGGCACGACGGCGAGCAGCACCCCGGAGAGCGGGATGTCCTGGCCGAGCGCCATGATGACGCCGCCGACGCACATGATGGGCGCGGACACCATCAGCGTGAACGACATCAGGACCAGCATCTGTATCTGCTGGACGTCGTTGGTGGTGCGGGTGATCAGCGAGGGGGCGCCGAAGTGACCCACCTCACGCGCGGAGAAGCTCTGCACCCGTCCGAAGACGGCGGCCCGTACGTCCCGGCCGAGGGCCGAGGCGGTCCGCGCTCCGTAGTGGACGGCACCGATGTTGCAGATGACCTGGACCACACTGGCGGCGATCATGATGCCGCCGAACTTCAGGATGTAGCCCGAATCCCCCTTCACCACACCGCTGTCGATGATGTCGGCGTTGAGGGTGGGCAGATAGAGGCTGGCGCACGTCTGCAGGAGCTGAAGTGCCACCAGCAGGGCTATGGGTCTCTTGTACGGGGCGAGATGGGCTCGCAGAAGTCGAAGCAGCACGCGGAGTCTCTCGTGGTCGGCGGCGGGGCGGGTCCGCAAGATCGGGGGTCAGACCCCATCTTGCGGTACGTCCCCCACGGAGCCCCACGGGTTTATGTCCAAGGGCGAGTCAAGAACGGGTAGGCGCGCGGGCCCGTGCGCCGGCCCGCACAGAGGCCCGCCGGAGCCGCCACGGGAGGGCCGGGGCCGGGGGCCCCGGGGGCGATCCGGGAACGCGGCGTACGGGCCCGTGGACGCCCCGAGACGCCCGGACCGGGGCGGTCCGGGAGCGGCCCGTACGACCCGACGGCGTCGGCGCGACGGCCAGGTCCCGACGGCGGCCGGTACGACGGCGGTCCGTACGAGGATCAGGTCCCGACGGCGGCCGTGCGCGACGGCGACCGGCACGACGGTCAGGGGCGCGTCGGCGGTCCGCGCGACCGTCAGGTCCGCGGGCACCGCCGCCGGGGGGAGCCCACCGTGCCCGCCCGCGCGGCAGGGGTCCGCCGCTCAGATCGCGTGGCCGAACGCCCCCGGGTGGATCTGCTCGCGCGTCGCCCGGTACTGCTGCCGTACCGCCGTGCCGACGGCCGCGTCCTCGCCCGGTTCGAAGATCTGCGCCGCCGCGCCCTGCCAGGCCGGCGGGTTGTGCGGGCCGAGCGACCCGCGCGAGACCCCGAGCGCCCACGCGGCCTGCCGTGCCGCGCCGCGCGCCGCGTAGTCCGCGGGCTGCGGTACGACGACCTGCGCCCCGAAGACCGCCGGGGCGAGGGCCTGTACGGCGGGCAGCTCGGCGGCGGCGCCCAGCAGGAACACCCGGCGCACCTCCACCCCGCGCCCGCGCAGCACGTCCATCGCGTCCGCGAGTGAGCAGAGCATCCCCTCGAACGCGGCCCGCGCGAGATGCTCCGGCTTCATCGACTCGCGCCGCAGTCCGGTCAGCGTGCCCGCCGTGTGCGGGAGCTGAGGGGTCCGCTCGCCCTCCAGATACGGCAGGAACACCAGGCCGGAGGAGCCCGGCGTGGACTTGAGCGCCAGCGTGGACAGCTCCGCCAGATCCTCGGTCCCCAGCAGCTCGGCCGTACCGCGCAGGGCCCTGACGGCGTTCAGCGTGTGGACCACGGGCAGATGCATCCCCGTCGCGTCCGCGAAGGAGGTGATCATTCCGGCCGGATCGGCGAGCGCCTCGTGGTGCACGGCCATCACCGAGCCCGACGCTCCCAGCGACACCACGGCGTCCCCGACGGCCACCCCGAGCCCGAAGGCGGCGGCCATGGTCTCGCCGGTGCCCGCGGAGATCAGCAGCCCCTCGGGAGTGGTCCCCGCGGCGTCGGCGGGACCGAGCACCTCGGGCAGCGAGGCCTGGTGCCCGAGCGCCAGCTCCACGAGATCGGGCCGGTACGAGCCCGTACGCGCGGACCAGTAGCCGGTCGCCGACGCGGCGCCCCGGTCGGTGGTCCTGCGGGCGGGCCGGCCGAGGAGCTGCCAGACCAGCCAGTCGTGCGGCTGGAGCACCAGCGCGGTGCGCTGCGCCGCCTCCGGCTCGTTCCGCGCCATCCAGCGCAGCTTGGCCACCAGCTGGCTGGACTGCGGTACGGATCCGACCGCCTCGGCCCAGGCCTGCCGCCCGCCCAGCGCGTCGACCAGATCAGCGGCGGCGACCTGCGCCCGCTTGTCGTTGCCGAGCAGCGCGGGCCGTACGAGATTGCCCTGCTGGTCCAGCGCCACCATGCCGTGCTGCTGGGCCGAGACGCCGATGGCCTGGACGCCCTCCAGCAGACCGCCGGACGCGGCCTCGCCGAGGGAGAGCAGCCAGGCCTGCGGGTCGACCTCGGTGGCTTTCGGATCGACCGGATGCGGCGCGTAACCCTGCCGCAGCACGGCACCCGTGTCCGCGTCACAGACGAGGACACGTGTGAATCCGGACGAACTGTCCAACCCGGCGACTATTCCCATGACACCCGATTCTGCCGCACGCGCGGCGCGGCGGGGGCGGCCGGGACGGACGGGGTGCAGGGGACCGGTCAGGTGTTGCTGGTGCCCCAGTCGTCCTGGCCGTTCTGGCTCCGTTCCCGCAGCGAGCGCACCCGGTGGGCGACGGAGTCGGGCACCCGGTCGCCCACCACGGCGCTGACTGAGTGGTACGCCTTGCCCGCGACCTCACGGCCGGTCTGGGCGGCCGACTCGGCGGCGTTGCGCACGGCCGGGTTCTGGGACACCTCGCGCACCGACTTCTTGAGCTGCTCGTAACGCTCGCGTCCGGCGCGTGTGCCGAGCACGTATCCGCAAGCCAGTCCCGCGATGAATGTGAGGCGGTACCGCATGGCTGCCACCCTTCCCTGATGTCCCGGTCCCCGGTGTCGGCGGCGGACCGTCGGTCTCTGCCCTCCGCCTACCCCGTGGGGGCCCGGGATCACCCGGCGTGACCCGGGTCGAAAGCGATTGGCGGAACACCCCCCTGCTTGCGCTAATGTATGTGTCGCGGCGAGCGCGCGCCGCCCGGGAGGCCCCGGGCAGGTACGTTCGGTGCACACGCAGCAATCCCCTGTAGCTCAATTGGCAGAGCAGCCGGCTGTTAACCGGCAGGTTACTGGTTCGAGTCCAGTCGGGGGAGCGCGGTCCCCTGTAGCTCAATTGGCAGAGCATTCGGCTGTTAACCGGAGGGTTGCTGGTTCGAGTCCAGCCGGGGGAGCAGAAGAGCGAGAAGGACCCCTCGGGGTCCTTTTTCGTCTGTTCTACGCCATTCCTGGAACCGGGCGGCGTACGGCGAAGTCTTCAAGGTCAGGGCGATGCCGACCATCCGAGGCAGGAGATCGTATGAGCGGCTATGCTGCGGCAGACGGCGCGCACAAATGTGCGCGACGCGCCGTTAGGGGCGGTAGCTCAGCCGGTTAGAGCAGCGGACTCATAATCCGTCGGCCGTGGGTTCGAGTCCCACCCGCCCCACGCGGACGGACGTTCGAGGAAACGATCCGACCAGTATGCGAGCGCCCCACATGGCCTGGACCACATGGGGCGCTCAGTCGTTTACAGCGTCTCGCGTGAGCGGGCGTGCCGGACGGCCGCGGTCGGCGGGTGCGGGGGACGGCGGCTTCGGCATTCCTCGCTACCTCCTTGTCGGCCTGGGGCGGAAGACTGGTGTACGTGTCGGACGCTAGCTGAATAGTTCCGTGTCGTGGCGTTTCCTTGATCGTATGGAGGTCACCTCCACCCGCATGGATCAAGGTTGCGGCCACATGGCGCAGATCCCGGAGGCCGATCGGGCGGCGGGTCCGCTTCGCCGGCGAGCCGCTGGAGGGCGTCCGGCACCCTCTCCGCCTGACTCCCTCTCAGGGTGAGGCCAGGACCGGTCCTCCGGTACGAATACCTTCCTCGTCTCGTGCCACGGCGGCCTCTCCTCGGTCATCTGGGATGGCGGCCCGCCGAGGCCGACCCCCGCGGCTCTGCCGTGCCGTCCACGCGCGAGCGGGTCGCCGGGCGGCCCATGGCGCGTTCCTCACCGTGGAGCGGCCCGGACGCATCCAGGTGTGCGGGAGACGCCGGGCCCGGTGATCCGCACTCAGGAGCGCGGCGAGCTCGCGGAGTTCGGGATCCGCTCGGGCTTCGTCCGGCGGGAGGGGGCCGCACGCCGCAGCCCTCGTGCCGCCCCTCGATCCGCGGCGTCACCGGCGCGGATCGCGGACGCCGCGGATCGCGGGGATCCCGCGCGTGAGCAACCCCCGTTCACCGCAAGCGCGGTGGTCCCGGCCGAAGGCGCGATCGTCCGGTGGATGACGTCCTCCGGGTTCATGACGTGCGACCAGCTCGGGCCCGGCGCGCGCTTCTTCGGCCGATCGAGCCGCCGTCCCGTCGTGGGACGCACATACATTCGCGTACGGCCATATGACCCTTGTCACAGGTCTGGTAACGGGGTGGGTATTGCGTGTGTGCGCTGCGTGAAGAAATGATCTTTCGAATTTCTTCAGTCGTTCATCAACTTCGGGGGGATCCGTGTCAAGGGTGGGGAAGGTGTGGCGGCGCAGCGCTGCCACCGTGTTGGCGGGGGCACTACTCGCCTGGGGGCTCGGAGCCGGCGGAACGCCCGCCGCGGCCGCCGTCGCGTGCCCGTCGGGGACCGAGTCGGACTTCAACGGCGACGGTGTCAGGGACACGGCGATCGCCGACCCGGAGGCGACTGTCGACGGCGTCGCGAAGGCGGGTGTGGTGCACGTCGTCTACGGCGGCGGCAAGGGCACCCTCACCCTCTCGCAGGCCACTGACGGCATACCCGGCGCTCCCGAGACGGGCGACCGGTACGGCCATTCGCTGGCCGTCTACGACGCCGACCTCGACGGTTGCGGTGACCTGGTGGTCGGCATCCCGTACGAGGACATCGGCACCGTGCCCGACTCCGGACTGGTGCAGGTGATCTACGGCGCCACGGCCGGACTGGGCGGCGGCAAGGCCGTGACGGAGTTCTATCAGGGCAGCGACAAGGCACTGGGCGGCGGCCCGGAGACCGACGACTGGGTCGGTTACGCGGTCGCGGCCGGAGCGACCTCGGCCGGCACGCCCTACCTGCTGATCGGCAACCCCGGCGAGTCGATCGGCACCATCGAGGACGCGGGCGCCTTCTACTACGTGAGCGGCACCGCGCAGACGGTCGTCGGCGTCCATCAGGACACCGAAACCGGCGGTGCCGTCGCCGGAGTCGCGGAACAGGACGACCGCTTCGGCTCCACGCTCGCCGCGACCCCGACCCACTTCGCCGTCGGCACACCCGGCGAGGCACTCGGCACCACGACCTTCGCGGGCGGCGTGGGCTACTTCAACCACACGCTCACATCGGGCTACCCGAAGCCGCTCGGCGGACTCGGCCAGGACCAGGACGCGATCAACGGGGCGGAGGAGGTCGGCGACCAGTTCGGCGCCGCGCTCGCCATGGTCCCGTACCGGGCCTCCGGCGCCACCTCCACCACCGAGTCGCTGCTCGCCGTCGGTGTCCCGGGCGAGGATCTGACGACCACCGTCGACGCGGGCGCCGTCCAGGTCTTCCGGCTCGCCGCGAACGGCACCTACACGGAGACCGCCTGGATCGACCAGGACACGGCGGACGTGGGCCAGGAGGCGGAGGCCGGGGACTTCTTCGGCCGGCGGCTCGCCGCCGTCAACACCTCCCCGAACGCGACCTCCACCGGCACGACCACCAGGCTCGCGATCGGCGTGCCCGGCGAGGAGCAGTCCGAGGAGCACCAGGAGAAGGGCGGTGTCCAGATCGTCCCGCTGGTCGGCGCACCCGGTGCCTCCGACCAGTGGATCGACCCCGGATACGGCATTCCGTCCGGACCCGCACCGCGTATGCTCACCGGCCTCTCCCTGGGCGCCACCCCCTCGCTGCTGTACGTGGGGGCTCCCTACGGCACGGCGGACGGACAGGCGGTCCACGGATTCCCGTGGAACGTGGCCTCCGGCGGGGCGCCGACCCAGACGTTCAAGCCCGGTGAGGGCGGTATCCCGGCGACCGGTGTCGCCTTCGGAGCCACCGTCCGCTGATCGCGTCCCCGCGGAGCGGGGGAGCGGCGACATGCCCGCGGGCGGACCGAGGACGGCCGCCGCGGGCCCGGCGGGGACATTCGCCCGCCGACGTCCGCGGCGACCCACCGGCCGGCTCCGACGGTGCGACGGGACGCGACAGCGCCGCCACCGTCCTCCGCTGTCCCGCGACCGTCGGCCGACGACTCATCGACCGTGTGGCGCATCAACGCGGCTTGCCGGACGCGGCGTTCCGGCAGGCGGACTTCCGACACAGACATGACCGACTGGAGAGTGGACGCGTGTCCGCAGACAGACACAGACCGATACGGCGAGGCATGCTGCCGCGTGCCGTCGCGGCGGCCGTCACCGCGGTGACGGCGGGCGCCCTGGTGGTCCTGCCGGTCGACGGTGGTGAACCGGCGCAGGCGCCGGTCGCCGCCGACCGGCCGATGCGGACCGAGCAGCAGGCCATGGCCGCCGCCGAGGACACCGGCAGGACGACCGAGGTCGCGGCACTGCGCACCGAGCGCAGGGAGATCTTCGCGGAGCCCGACGGCTCCTTCACGGCCCGCGAGTACACCGAGCCCGTCCGCACGGTCCAGGGCGGCGAGTGGGTCGACATCGACGCGACGCTGGTGAGGCGCGCCGACGGCAGCTGGCGCCCGAAGGCCGCCACCGTCGACCTGGCCTTCTCCGCCGGGCAGGCCGACAAGCCCTTCGTCACGATGCGGCGGGCGGGCCGGGAGTTCGCCCTGACCTGGCCGTACGGCGAACTGCCGGCGCCGCGGGTCGACGGGGACACCGCCACCTACGTCGACGCGCTGCCCGGCGTCGACCTGACCGTCCGGGCCGAGGCGGACGGCTTCGGTCACCTGCTGGTCGTCAAGACGCCCGAGGCGGCGGCCGACCCGAAGCTGGCCAGGCTCGACCTGGGAATGACGGCCGACGGTCTGGAGGTCGCGGAGGACGCCTCAGGGGCCATCGTCGCGAAAGACGCCGCGGTGGGCGGCACCGTCTTCGAGGCCGGCAAGCCCGCGATGTGGGACTCGTCCGCGGTCCAGGAGGCCGCGGCGAGGCCCCAGGGCCCGAAGGCGGTGGCAAAGGCACTGAACGCCGCGACCGCGGCGGGCGCCGGTACCGCGGACGCCCCCGAAGCCGCCCTCGAAGGCCCCGGCGGCGGCGGACGCTCCGCCCCGCTGGACGTCGAGGTCAGCGGGGACACGCTGAGCCTCGTCCCCGACCAGGAGTTCCTCAAGGGCGCCGACACCGTCTTCCCCGTGGTCATCGACCCGATCCAGCGCACCACCTCGCGCACCGCCTGGACCGGCGTCATGTCCGGGATGTCCGGCGAACAGGACTGGAAATACTCCGGCAGCGCGGGCGTCGGCAAGTGCCCCACCGACTACAACCCGGTCTCCTGCAACGGGGTTGGCGTTCGCCGCGTGCTGTTCACCATGCCGCTCTCCTTCTACAAGGGGAAGCAGATCCTGGGCGCGACCTTCTCCGCCCGGGTGGAGCACATCTACAGCGCCTCCCCGACGGCGGAGCCCATCCAGCTCTACCGGATCGGCGGCAAGGACTACACGATCAAGTCGTCCAGCGACTGGTCCAACACCGTGGACGACTGGGACGACAATCTCCAGACCGTCGACAAGGCGATCTCTCCCACCTCCTGCTCCAGCCAGGCCAACCTGCACTTCGAGAGCGGTGCGACCGGCGAGCTGACCAGCGAGATCAAGACAGCCGCGGCGGGCGGCTGGAACTCGATGACGCTGGGCCTGCGGACCGCCGACGAGTCCCGCTTCGCGGAGTGGAAGCGGATCTGCGGCAACGCGTACCTGTCGATCAAGTACAACAACCTGCCGCGGCAGATCAAGACGTCCGACATGTTCACCGACCCCGGCGGCCTGTGCGCGTGGGGTTCGGGCCGCGAGTACACCGATGTCCCGCCGAAGCTCCAGGCCATCGCGAGCGACCCCGATCACGGCAACGGCCAGACCGACAAGGTGAAGGCCGAGTTCAAGGTGGAGTGGGGTGGCACCAGTCCGGGCTCGTACACGTACACCACCCCGGACTGGCTCTCCCCGACGGCCAACACCAAGTTCACCCATACCGTCAAGTCGTCGATCCCGCAGAACACCACCATCTACTGGAGCGCGCGGGCCTACGACGGTGACGGCTGGGGCCCGTGGAGCTCGGCGGGCGACCCCGCCCAGCGCTGCGAGTTCACCTACGACAAGACATGGCCCGGCAAGCCGAACGTGCTGTCCAAGCAGTACCCGTCCGACACCGTGTACCACGACGGCGTGGGCACCTACGGCACCTTCACCTTCGCGCCCAACCCGAACGACTCCATCCCGGACACCGATGTCGTCAAGTACCGCTACGCCTTCGACAGCGACGCCACTCCGACGACCACCGTCACCCCGGCCTCGGCGGGCGGCTCCGCCTCCGTGTCGTGGATGCCGACCCGCCCCGGGCGGCACTGGATCGACGTGATCGCCGTCGACAAGGCCGAGCACGGCAGCAGCAAGGCGCACTACGAGTTCCTGGTGAGCGAGGGCACACCGGTCGTCGCTCAGTGGAACCTCGCCGACCAGGCGGGCGACACCGAGGCCCACGACGAGAGCGGCGAGTTCTCGGCGACGGCCGGCAGCGCTGTCGCCTTCGGCGCGGACGGTCCGGGCGGAAAGGCCGACAGAGCGGCCCGGTTCGACGGCGGCGCCAACGCGTACCTCGACGCCGGCGAGACCGTGCTCGACACCGCCAAGAGCTTCAGCGTCAGCGCCTGGGCGCGGCCCACCGCGCTGGACAAGGACATGGCGGTCGTCAGCCAGGACGGCACCGGCGAGCCCGGCTTCACCCTCGGCTACGACGCGTCCGCGGCGACCTGGAAGTTCTCCGTCCCGGTCAACGACGTGGACTCGCTGGGCGAGTGGAAGGCCGTCTCCACCGGAGTGACCGTGGTCAAGGACCAGTGGGTGCTGCTGACCGGCGTGTACGACGCGCAGAAGAGCGGCGGCCCCGAGCTCAGGCTCTACATCAACAAGGACTCGAAGGGCGTGTCCCAGCGCCGGTCCACCTGGAAGTCGTACGGACCGCTGCAGATCGGCCGTGCGACGGCCAAGAGCGGCTACCGCGACCACTTCACGGGTGATCTGGCCGAGGTCCGTGTCTTCGACCGCGTCCTGCCGGCCGCCCAGGTCGCCGAGCTGATGACCGTCAAGCCGGAGCGCAAGGCCTACTGGCAGCTCGACAACGCCACCGCCGGCGCCTCCGCCGAGACAGGCGGAGGCCAGGTGCTGACCCTCGCCGGCGACGCCTCCATCTACCGTCCGGCCGACCCCCTGTTCGACATGGCGGCCCTGGTGGGCGACGGCAACCTGGTCCTGGACGGCGACGGCGACTACGCGTCCACCGCTACCGCTCCGGTCACCGGCGGCACCAGCTTCACCGTGACCGCCCGCGCCCAGCTCACCTCGCCGGACCCGGAGAAGTCGCAGACGGTGCTCTCCCTGCCGGGTGCCAACTCCAACCGCGTCCAGGTCCGATACCAGGCGACCACCGGCCAGTGGGAGCTGGCCGTCGCCAGGACGGACGCGACCGCCCCCCTGGTCGTCACCTTCACCGACGACCAGGAACTGCCCGACACCGGCGGCTCCGGTCAGCACCTGGCGGTCGTCTACGACGCCTTCGCCAACTCGATCCGGCTGTATGTCGAGGGCCAGCTCGTCGCCGGCGCCTACGGCAAGGACGACACCCTCTGGTCCGCCACCGGCGGTCTCCAGGTGGGCCGTTCGCTGCGCGGAGCGAGCGAGTACTTCGCCGGCGCCATCGACGAGGTGCGCGTCTACAGCGGAGCGGCGGACCCGATCGCGGTGCAGCAGATGGCCGCGCTGGCGGCCTTGCCAGATATGTGACGATCCGTCATTTCTCTTGTGTGCCGGGCCCGTCCGGGCCCGGCACCCCTTTCCTCCGCACGGCCTTGTTTCTCCTACCAGGGAGTTGTCCGATGTATTTCCGTGGCCGCTCACTGAGCCGCCGCATGCCCGGACCGACCGTCGTCGCGACCGTGCTCGGGCTCACGCTCGCGCTGTCCGCGTCGTCGGTCCAGGCATTGGCGCTCGATGACGACGCCCGGGGCCGCACCAGCCGCCCCGGCGTCCAGGAAGACGGCGATCCCGCCAAGGGATCCGCCGCCCCGGCGAAGTCCCGCCCCTCCGACCCGGCACGCCAGGCCGCGGTCAACGGGCTCGGCAAGGCGGTGTGGCCCGAACAGGGTGGCGCCGAGGTGAAGCTCGGGGCCACCGGCGAGGCCGGTGGTCTGCCGGTCGAGGTCGGCAAGTCCCGGGTCGGGACCGCGAAGAGCGTCGACACGGTGCGTGTCGACGTACTCGACCCCCGGCGTGCCGCGAAGCTCGGCGCCGGCGTCCTCCTCGGCGTCGAGCGCGCCGACGGCTCCGACCAGGCCGCCAAGGTCCGGCTGACCGTCGACTACAGCGAGTTCGCCGAGGGCTTCGGCGGCTCCTACGCCTCCCGCCTTCAACTGGTCCAGCTCCCCGCCTGTGCCACCGTCGCCGTACCCGGCAGCGAGGACTGCCCCGAGCGGCCCAAGGTGCTGCCCACGGTCAATGACGTGGAGACGGGCACCGTCTCCGCCGACGTCACCGCCGCCCCGGCCCCTGCCGACGGCGTCCCGGCCAGGGCGGGCACCACGGCCTCTCTCGTGGCCGTGGCCGCGGGACCGTCGAGCGCGCAGGGTACGTACAAGGCGACCGCCCTGTCCCCGTCGGCCGGCTGGAGTGTCGCCACCTCCTCCGGCGGGTTCAACTGGAACTACCCGCTGCGCACGGTGCCGACCCCGGGCGGTCTGGTCCCCACCGTGGGCCTCGGCTACTCCTCCCAGTCGGCGGACGGCCGCACCTCGGCCACCAACAACCAGGGCTCCTGGATAGGCGAGGGCTTCTCCTACGACCCCGGATACATCGAGCGCCGCTACAAGCCGTGTGCCGAGGACGGCCACGACAGCTCGGGCGAGCAGTGCTGGGCGTTCGACAACGCCACCGTCATGCTCAACGGCTCTTCCGGTGAGCTGGTCAAGGACGACACCACCGGCGAGTGGCACATGTCGGCCGACGACGGCACCAAGGTCGAGAAGCTGACCGGCGCCACCAACGGCGACGACGGCAGCACGGGCGACAAGGGCGAGCACTGGAAGATCACGACCCCCGAGGGCACCGAGTACTACTTCGGCATGAACCGCCTGCCGGGCTGGACCACCGGGAACGAGGAGACCAACTCCGTCTGGACCGCCCCCGTCTTCGGCGACGACGCCGGTGAGCCCTGCTACAACGCCACCTTCACCAGCGCGCACTGCCGACAGGCCTGGCGGTGGAGCCTCGACCACGTCAAGGACACGCACGGAAACGTGATGTCCTACTTCTACGACCGCGAGACCAACTACTACGCGCTCAACGGGAAGACGGACACCGACGGCACCGCGTACCACCGCGGTGGCTACCTCAAGCGCGTCGACTACGGTCAGCAGGACGGCAAGGCGTACGCGGCGCAGGCCCCGGCCCGGGTCGTCTTCAACACCGCCGAACGCTGCCTGCCGACCGCCGACTTCGACTGCGCGGAGAGCAAGCGCACCAAGACGAACGCGGCGCACTGGCCGGACGTGCCGGTCGACCAGGAGTGCAAGTCCGGCACCAAGTGCACCTCGCCCGTGCCGACCTTCTTCACCACCAAGCGGCTGACGTCGGTCGTCACGCAGATGCGCAAGGATGCCACGACCTACCAGGACGTGGACGCCTGGACGTTCACACACCTGTTCACCGACAACGGCGACGACTCCAAGACGCTGTGGCTGTCCAAGATCGAGAACGAGGGCCGGGTCGGTACGGCGGTCAAGCTGCCCTCCGTGGACCTCTTCGGCGAGCAGCTCGCCAACCGTGTCGACGCGATCGGCGACAACATCGCGCCGTTCCACCGCTTCCGTCTGTCGCTGGTGCTCAGCGAGACCGGCGCCCAACTCGACGTCAACTACGCCCCCGCCGACTGCGCCAAGTCCGCACTGCCCGAGCCGGGCGAGTCCACCAGGCGCTGCTACCCCGTGAAGTGGGCCCCGCCGGGCCACACCGACCCGATCACGGACTGGTTCCACAAGTACGTCGTGTCGGCGGTCATCGAGACCGACCGCACGGGCGGCAGCGACGGCATGGTCACCCGCTACGACTACCAGGGCGACGCCGGCTGGCGTAAGGCCAAGCCGGACGGCATCAGCGACGACAAGTACCTCACCTGGGGCGGCTGGCAGGGCTACGGCAAGGTCAAGGTCACCAGTGGCACCGCCGACAAGCAGACCACCCGCGTCGACTACACGTTCCTCCAGGGCATGGACGGCGACAAGGACTCGGCGGGCCACCCGCGCTCGGTGGCGGTCCAGGACTCCACGGGAGCCTCGTACACCGACGAGGAGGAGTTCACCGGCCAGCAGCTGGAGGTCGCCGTCTACGACGGGGACAAGCTCGTCGGCAGGACCATCAACACCCCGTGGAAGCACTACACCGCCACCCAGACCCGGAGCTGGGGCACCACCCGGGCGGCGATCGTACGCACCCAGACCGGCCGCGGCTTCAGCCTGAAGTCCGACGGTACCTGGAGCGAGACGAAGTCCACGACGACGTACGACACCTCCAACGGCACCGGCCGGGTGCTGATCGTCGACGACCAGGGCGACGTCTCCACCACCAAGGACGACACCTGCACCCGCACCACGTACGCCGACAGCGCGGCGGAGAACATCCTGTCGCTGCCCGCGCGTGCCGAGGTCGTGTCGGTCAAGTGCGCCACCACGCCCGACCGCAGGACGCAGGTCCTCGCGGACGAGCGCACCTCGTACGACGGCGGCGCGTTCGGCGCGACGCCCACCAAGGGTGACGCGACGAAGACCGAGCGGCTCACGGCGCACAACGGCACCACGGGGACGTACCAGGTCACGGGCGCCACGACCTACGACACCTACGGTCGCCCGCTGACCCAGAAGGACGCCAAGCAGTACGGGACGTCGGACCAGACGAAGACCGGCTACGCCGAGACCAACGGCCTGCTGACGAAGGCGACCGTCACCAACGCTCTCGGCCATGTCACCACCACCGACTACGCCCCGGCCTGGGGCATGTCGGCGGGCCAGACCGACCCGAACGGCCGGCGGACGGACCTCGCCTACGACGCGCTCGGACGGCTGACCTCCGTATGGCTGGCCGACCGGGCCCCGACCCAGACGCCGAGCATCAAGTACTCCTACGACGTCCGCAAGGACAAGGTCACCTCGATCAAGACCGAGAAGATCGAGAACGACGGCTCCTACGGCGCCGAGTACCAGCTCTACGACAGCCTGCTGCGGCCCCGCCAGATCCAGACCGAGGGCCCGGACGGCACCCGCATGGCCGCCGACACCTGGTACGACGGCACGGGCAACGTCAGGAAGACCAACGCGACCTACAACGCGACCGGCGCCGCCTCGGGCGAGCTGCTGCTCGTGAGCAACGGCCAGGTCGGCCAGCAGAGCCTGTTCGAATACGACGGCCTGGGCCGCGGCACCGCCCAGATCTTCGCGGTCGGCGGCGCCGAGCAATGGCGCACCACGACGACCTACGACGGCGAGATCACCCGCGTCGACCCGCCGGCCGGCGGCGTGCCCACCACGACGATCACCGATGCCCAGGGTGACGTATCCGAGATCCGTCACCACCGCGGCGCCTCGGCGGACGCGGGAGTGCCGTACGACTCGACGAAGTACACCTACAACACGGCCGGACTGCTGGAGACGGTCACCGACGCCAAGAGCAATGTGTGGCGCTACGAGTACGACCAGTTGGGCCGCAAGAAGCTCGGCGTCGACCCCGACGCGGGAACCTCGCGCACGGAGTACGACGAGCTGGACCGGCCGGTCGCCTCGTACGACGGCCGCAACAAGAAGATCTCGACCAGCTACGACAAGCTCGGTCGCGTGGTGTCGACCTGGCGCGGCGACGCCGGGACGGGCACCAGGCTGAGCGAGACCAGGTACGACAAGGCGGGCTGGCTGGGGCAGCCCTACGGCTTCCTCAGCTATGTCTCGCCGACGGAGTACTTCGCGACGGCCGTCCAGTCGATGGACGAGTTCTACCGTCCGCTGAAGACGGGATACCAGGTTCCCGCGTCCCAGGGGGACCTGGCCGGCACATACGTCTACACCTCCACGTACAACCGGGACGGAACGCTCCAGAGCAGCGGTCTGCCCGCCATCGCCGGCCTGCCGGCGGAGGCGGTGACCTACACGTACGACGCGTTGCAGCGCCCGACGACGATGACGGGCAGCACCTCGTACGTCACCAACACCGTCTACTCCAAGAACAGCCTGCTCCAGCAGCTGGAGCTGTCCACGGGCAGCGGCAAGAAGGTCTGGCAGACGTTCGGCTACGAGACGGGCACCGACCGGCTGACCCGCTCGGTGGTGGACGTCTACGGCGCGACCGCCCCGGCCAAGGAGTCGAACTACTCCTACGACCAGGCGGGCAACGTCCTGTCCATCGCGGACACCGCCAACTCGGCCTCGCCGGACGTGCAGTGCTTCGCCTACGACAGCCGACAGCGACTCCAGGACGCCTGGACCCCCGCGGCCACGACGACGACCGCCGCCGGCTCCGGCACGCGCGGCTCCATCGCGCCGGTGGACGGCACCGGACCCACGGCATGCGCGTCCGCCGCCGGGTCGAGCGCGCTCGGCGGTCCCGCCCCGTACTGGAAGTCGTACGAGACCGACGCCATCGGCAACCGCCTCGCCGACGTCGAGCACGACACCGGGCTGAACGCGGCGAAGAACATCACCCGCAGTTACGAGTACGGTGGCGCGGGCGCCCTCGGCGACGGACCGCACCAGGTCACCAAGGTCACCGAGCGGACCCCGACCGGGGACAGGCAGTCGACGTACGAGTACGACGACGCGGGCGCCACCACCAAGCGCACGACCGGTGGCGACGCCCAGGTCCTCGCCTGGGACGACACCGGTTCGGTGGACAAGGTCACCGAGGCGGACGGTTCGCGGACGAGCTACCTGTACGACGCGGCCGGCAACCGGGTACAGCGCGAGGATCCCTCCGGTACGACCGTCTACCTGCCCGGCACCGAACTGAAGCTGTCGGCCGACGGCACCAGCACGGAGGCCACCCGCTACTACGACTACGCCGGCCAGACCGTCGCGGTCCGTACCGCCGGGAAGCTCTCCTTCATCGCCGCCGACCACCACGGCACGGGCGAGGTGGCGATCGACTCCGCCACCGGGGCGATCTCCCAGCGGCGCTACGACCCCTTCGGCGTCGAGCGCGGCGAGAAGACCGGCACCTGGCCGGGGGAGAAGGGCTATGTCGGCGGCACGATCGACGCCTCGACCGGCCTGATCCATCTGGGCGCGCGGGAGTACGACGCGACCATCGGCAAGTTCATCTCGGCCGACCCGGTCATCGACTACACCCAGCCGCAGCAGATCAACGGCTACGCCTACGCCAACAACTCCCCGGTCACCCACGCCGACCCCAGCGGCATGATCGTCCCGGAGTGCCGGGAGGGTCTGATCGAGTGCCGTGGCGGGCTGCCCGTCACGAATACCGACCCGGAGGTCGGGAAGGCGCAGTCGGACGTCAGCAAGGCGTCCAGCGATGTGGCGGGGGCGCAGCAGCAGCAGGCCGCCGCCAAGCAGCGCATCAAGTCCGCGGGCAAGGCCCTCGTCAAGATCGCCCGGGACATCCTCGGCGTGGACGCGGCCCTGGACTGCGTCTCCACCGGCGACGTCGGTTCGTGCGGTGAGACCCTGCTCAACATCGCCGGCAGCTTCGCGGGCGGCCTGGCGGGCAAGATCCTCGCCAAGTACGGAGCCCCGTGGAAGTGGGCCCAGGGCGTCAAGCTCGCCAAGCGGGTCACCGGCCTGGTCGGTGACCTGATCGGGGGCGTCAAGGGCCTGTTGAAGGCCAACAGCGCGGTGGGCAAGGCGAGGGCCGGGCTCACCAAGGCCGCCGAGAAGCTGGCGGACGTCAGGAAGAAGGCCGCGGCGGCGCTCAAGAAGAGAGCGGAGCCCGAATGCCACAGCTTCCTGCCGGGTACCAAGGTGCTGCTGGCAGACGGCACGACCAAGCCGATCGAGAAGGTCACCCCCGGCGACAAGGTCGCCACGACGGACGCCAAGACGGGCCGGACGGTGGTCCGCGAGGTCGCGGGCACCATCGTCACCGAGGACGACAAGCACTTCTCCGACCTCACGGTGAAGACCGCCTCGGGCGCCGCGCAGGCCCTGGTCGCCACGAGCACACATCCGTTCTGGGTGGAGTCAGAACAGGCGTGGATCAAGGCCGGCGACCTCGAACCCGGAATGACGCTGCGCACGCCGACAGGCGACCCGGTCCAGGTGACGGCCAACCGCCACTTCGACGAGCGGCAGCGCACCCATGACCTGACGATCACCGGCATCCACGCGTACTACGTGCTGGCCGACGCCACCCCGCTGCTCGTGCACAACTGCGACGGCACGGCGACCGTCACCTGGGACGCCGAGGCCAAACACGCCACGGTCAAGGTGCAGTTGGACGACGGGCGGCCCCCGCTGGAGACGGAGCAGGTGATCGACGCCCCGGCGGGCTTGGACGACTACACTGACTACGACACGTCGGCTCAGGTGGTCACGGCGAAGGCGGGGCCGAACACCAAGCAGCTCACATTCCGGCTTCCCAACGCCCGAGGGGCCATCAAGGCCCAGCTCAAGTCGCTCAACGCGGATCTCGGCCCGTACAAGTACGGGACCAACAGCTGCGTCACCTACTGTGTCGGCATTCTGCGAGCGGGCGGGGTGGACATACCCGCGGGCAGGAACGGAGCCGCGGTACTCAGCCGTATGGCAAGGGAGTCGGGGAACTGATGCTGGACGGGGAAGAGCACTGGAACGCGGTGCTGGCCGAGATCCTGCTGAGCCGGAAGATCGGCGCGCTCCATGTGAAGCTCGTGGGTGATCTGATCTCGGTCACCGCACAGCTGGACATCGCCGCCGCACGGAGCCGCGGATCGGCTTTCGGGCTGGACCAGATCATCGAGTACGACGAGAAGGTCGGTCCGCTGGAGAAGGCGTACCAGGAGGCGTGGCGGGCTGTGCAGGCCGCGCCTGACAGGGAACGGCGTCGGCCCGAGCTGAAGAGACTCTCGGACGCGCTGACGGCCGCGGTCGAAGGCTTCGCCGACTTCGCCCGTCAGCAGGGTGTCGAGGTGTGGCTCCACCGCTTCGGCGACCCCGGGTCGTAGACCCACGGGGCCCGGGTCGACCTCTTGACCCGGGCCCCGGCATGTCCCCGCCCCCGCGGCCGGCACAGCGTCGGATTCCAAGCCCCTCCACGGCACGTGCGCCCGCGACCGACCCGGCCGGGACGGGCGGTGGCCGGCCGGGGTGGGTGGGGGCTCCACCTCCGCGTGCTCGGAACTATGGGCTCTCCACATGGCCCGGCCCTCGTGGGGCGCTGACGATGTGCGCCATGGCAGAGCCGGACCGACCGGTCGAGCCGATCGGAGGAGTTCCATGCGTCTGAGAACAGGTGTCACCGTGCTGGCGGCCATGCTGCTGGCGGTCACGGCGACCAGCGCCGGGGCGGCCCCCGTGCCGGACCCGGAGGCGCGTGGGGGGCCGTCGCACTGTGCCGCCCGGGACCGGGTCTCCGTACCCGGCGCGGAGTTCCAGACCGTGGCGTGTCTGCCGGACATGACGTCCACGGCGCTCGCGGGCACCCAGTACACCGACTCCACGGACTGGTCCCCGCTCTTCGCGAAGGGCACCCGGAACCCCTCGGGCGTACCCGGTGTCCAGATCGACGGCTACTTCCCCGACTCCTCACGGCTGAACGCCACCCACGGCTGGAAGCACGACGCCCAGTTCGTGATCCGGCTGCCCGACCGCTGGAACGGCGGGCTCGTGGTGACCGGCGCGCCCGGCACCCGCAAGCAGTACTCGCTGGACCCGCTGATCTCCGACTGGGTGCTGGCGCAGGGCTATGCCTTCGCCGCCACCGACAAGGGGAACAGCGGGCCCGATTTCTACACCGACGGCACCAGGCCCGGTGACGCGGTCGTCGAATGGAACCGGCGCACCACCGAACTGACCCGGGCCGCCAGGAAGGCGGTCCAGCGCGCGTACGGCCACGCCCCGCGCCGTACGTATATGACCGGCACCTCCAACGGCGGCTATCTGACCCGCTGGCAGCTGGAGAACCACCCCGACCTGTACGACGGCGGGGTGGACTGGGAGGGCGTGCTCTGGACGGAGCGCGGCCCCAATCTCCTCACCTATCTGCCCACCACCGTGGCGTACGGGACGGGCGCCGCGGGCGCCGACGACATGTACGAGGCCGGGTTCGCGCCGGGCAGCGAGTTCCTCTGGCCCTATCACCGGACCGCCTACTGGGGGCTGACACAGAAGGTGTACCGGGCCGAGTTCGATCCCGCGTACGACCCCAGCTGCCCCGGCGCCTCGGCCGGTTCCACCACGGCGGAGATCCTGGCGCCCTGCGCCTCGGACGCCTCGTACGACTACGCGGCCCGGCCGCGCTCCGTGCACCGGGCCGTCGAGCGCGTCGCGCTGACCGGCCGGATCGGCAAACCCATGATCACGCTCCAGGGCTCGCTGGACACGCTGCTGCCGATCGCCACCGACTCGGACGTGTACACGCGCATGATCGACGACCAGCACCGGGCCGGGCTGCACCGCTACTACACGATCGAGGGCGGCACGCATGTCGACGGCCTCTACGACACCTATCCGGACCAGCTGCGCCCGATCCTGCCCTGCTACCGGAGCGCGTTCGAGGCGCTGACCCGGTGGGTCGAGCGCGGCGCGGCCCCGCCGGCGAGCCGTACCGTCCCCAGGCCCGCCTCCGGTGACGTGGTGAACACCTGCGCCCTGCGCTGAGCGCGCGGGACCCTTGCGCTCCCGTACCGTGGCTTCCCCCTTCCCCGATCCGCACCGGGAGCACCGTGTCCGCCCTTCTCTATGTCACCGATCTCGGCTACGAGGCCAAGGGCCGCAGATACTGCGACGAGGACATCCGGCTCTCCTCCCGGCTGCGGCGGGACTTCGCCGTGGCGCTGTGCCATCCGCTCGACGCCGCACGTCTGATGGGGTCCTTCGACGCGGTCGTGGTGCGCAACAGCGGGCCCGTGCTCCACTACCGGAAGGAGTACGAGGCCTTCCGCGACCGGGCGCGCGCGGCCGGGATCCGGGTCTACAACCCGCTGACCGGCCGGGCGGACATGACCGGCAAGGGGTATCTGGCGGAGCTGAGCGCCGCCGGATACCCGGTCATACCGACCGTCGACCGCGCCGAGGACCTCGGCCGGCTGCCGGCGGCCGGCTCCTATGTGGTGAAGCCACGGCTGGGCGCGGACTCGATCGGGATGGAGTTCGTCCCGGAGGAGCGGCTGGCGGACCTCGCCTTCGGCGGTCCCGACGGGGTGCTGGTGCAGCCACGGATCCCGTTCCGCTACGAGGTCTCGTTCTACTTCATCGACCGGGACTTCCAGTACGCCCTGTACGCGCCCGACCCGGGGCGGCGCTGGGAACTGGAACCGTACGAGGCCGGGGCCGCGGATCTGGAGTTCGCGCGCCGGTTCATCGACTGGAACGGTCTCGCGCACGGGATACAGCGCGTGGACGCCTGCCGGGCCCCGGACGGGGAACTGCTGCTCGTCGAACTGGAGGACCTCAATCCGTATCTTTCCCTGGAACTGCTGGACCCCGGCACCCGGGAGGCCTTCGCCGCGCGGCTGACGGCCTCGCTCCACGATCTGCTGCGCTGACGGGCGGGCCCTTCCGCGCCCTGGCTCACCGCCCTGGCTCACGAAGCGGCTCATGGGCCTACGGCCCCTGGCGCGGTTCCTCCCAGGTCATCGTCGTACCGCGCCCGCCGTCCTCGCCCACCCCGTTGTCCGTGACGACCAGCCGTACGCCCTCCAGCCCGTCCGGCAGCTCCGCCGTCGCGTCGATCTCCACCTCGATCGCCGTCACCCCCTCCCGCCGGTGCGCGGCGGCGAGAGCGCCGCGTACCTGGGCCAGCAGCCGCCGGCCCACCGGTTCGCCGACGAGCGTGTCCACCGGTCCGGTGAACCGCACCGACGGCCGGAAGCCCAGCGGCACCGCCGCGCCGTCCACCTCCCGCAGCACCTTGCCGCGCACGCTCGTCGGGGCGTCGGCGGGCGGCTGCTGGAGCGCGAAGATCGTGGTCCGCACCTCCTGGATGGTGGAGTCCAGCTCGTCCACGGCCCGGCCCAGCAGCTCGTCCAGTTCCGGTGTGCCCGCGCGCCGTCTGGTCGACTCCAGCATCATCTCGGTCGCGAAGAGGCGCTGGACGACCAGATCGTGCAGATCGCGGGCGATCCGGTCGCGGTCCTCGTACACCGCGAGCTGCTGCCGGTTCCGCCGGGAGTCCGCCAGTACGAGCGCGACCGCGGCCTGGGAGGCGAACTGGGTGGCCAGCAGCCGGTCCACCGCGCTGTACGGACGGCCGCCGCGCCGGCGCGGCAGGGCGAGCGTGCCGATCAGCTTGCCGCCGCTCTGGAGCGGCAGCATCATGCTCGGCCCGAAGCGGGACCGTACCTGGGTGGTCATCCGGGGATCGGTCGACGAGTCCTCGATGAACACCGGCTCACCGCCCAGCAGTTGGACCAGTACGGGGGAGCCGGGCTCGATGATGGTGCCGACGATGCCGTCCGGGTCGCCGGTCGTGGACGCGGCGACGATCTCCATCCCGCCCTCCTCGGTGGGCTGGAGCACCACACCCGCGTAGGCGTCGGCGAGCAGTCTGGCCGACTCGGCGACGGTCATCAGCGAGTCGGCCGCGTTCTCCCCGCGCAGCAGCGCCGTGGTGACCGCCGCGGCCCCCTTGATCCAGCGCTCGCGCCGCCGGGTCGCCCCGTACAGCCGGGCGTTGCCGATCGCGATGCCCGCCTGCGAGGCCAGCACCCCCAGCAGCTCCTCGTCCTGCTCGGTGAAGGGACCGGTCCGTTTCTCCGCGAGGGAGAGACTGCCCAGGACCACGGTGTCCACCTGGACCGGCAGCCCGAGGAAGGAGCGCATCGGGGGATGGCCGGGCACCATGCCGGCGAAGCGGGGGTGGGCCGTCAGATCGTCCAGCCGCAGTGGCAGCGCGTCCCTGACGAGTACGCCGAGCAGCCCGCCACGCGCGTCGGGGAGCCGTCCGATGTGCTCGCGCTCGCTGTCGCTGATTCCCGCCGTGAAGAGTTCGGTGAGCCGGCCGCGCTCGGGATCGATCACTCCGAGGGCGCCGTAGCGGGCACCGATCAGTTCGGTGGCGGTGTCGACGATGTGCTGGAGCGCGGGTCGCAGTTCGAGTTCGGTGCCGATGCCGAGCACCGCCTCCAGCAGCGCGGGCAGCAGGGGCTCGGGCGCCATACCGTCGTCGGACCCGGCACCGGGACGCGGACCCGGCTCCCGCGCCGCCCCGCCGTTCTTCCCCCTCCCGCCGCCTTCTCCGCTCATCGCACAGCTCGTCTTCTCACCCGCCCCGCACGCCCCTGGCCGTCCGCCCGTCGTGCGGCGGCCGGTCAAACGGCGGCCGGTGAAGCGGCTGTCGGTCGAGCGGCCGCTGTCAGCGGACCACGGCCAGCGGGTTCAGGACCATCGGCTGGACCTTTCCCTCCAGCATCGCACCGAGGCCCAGTACGGCGCAGATGTCGGGGCGCTCCGCGATCGCCACCGGCATACCCGTCGCGTCGCGCAGCATCTGGTCGAGACCGGGCATCAGCGCACTGCCGCCGACCATCGTGATCCCGCCGTCCGCGAGATCGGCCACCAGATCGGGCGGGCAGTCCCTGAGCACCTTGCCGATGCCGTCGAGGACGGCCGTCAGCGGTGAGTAGATCGCGTCCCGTACGGCGGCGGTGTCCACCAGCACCGAACGGGCGACGCCGGTGGCCACGTCCCGGCCGTGGATCTCGGTGGTGCTGGGGCCCCGCGCGGTGAGGCCGTGGTTGCTGAGCGCGAGCTGCAACGGGCGTACGGACTGGCTGGGCAGCAGCAGCTCGTGCTGGTGACGGAGATGCTGGATCACCGCGTGGTCGATGGCGTTGCCGCCGATCGGGATCCGCTGCGCGGTGACGATCGAGCCGAGGGAGAGCACCGCGACCTGGGTGGTCGCCGCGCCGCAGACCATGATCATGTTGGCGGTGGGCTGCTCCACGGGCAGCCCGCAGCCGACGGCCGCGGCGATCAGGGTGTCGACCAGTTCGACCCGGCGCGCGCCGAGACCGACCAGGGTCTCCACGCAGGCGCGCTGCGCGAGCGGGTCGCTGTCGTGCGGGGTGGAGGCGGCGGCGCGCAGCCGGGGCTTGCGGCGGAGCTTGCGGCGGAGCTTGTCACCGAGGAGATGACGGAGCATGCGCTGGGCCATCTCGATGTCGACGACCGTCCCGCCGGAGACCGGCCGGACGACCTGGATGTAGTCGGGGGTACGGCCCGTCATCTGCTCGGCGAGCGCGCCGACGGCGATGAGCGCGCCGGTCCGGGTGTTGAGGGCGGCGACGCTCGGTTCGTCGACGACGAGCCCGGCCCCCTTGACAAAGACCCGGGTCCTGGCGGCCCCCAGGTCGACGGCGATGTGGCAGCGTCGCAACTGCTCAAGACTGACGGTCACGGCAGGGTCTCCCGAGAGCGCTGATGGGTTCACCGGCGGCGGCCGGCCCTGTTCGCATCGTGCTGCGACGGCCCCCGCGGCGCGCGCTGAGCTGCGCCGGTCGGGCGTACGGAGTTGACGGCCCGCCGGCGGGTGTCGGCGGCCGGTCCCCGGGCCGTACGGAGACGCGTACGACCCGGTCGTACGGGCGGCTCCGGATCGTCCGGCCGCGCCCTGTCCGGTGCCGCTGACGGGCCGTGCCGCACCCGCCCCGGATCGCCTCAGCGGGTCTCGGACCAGTGCTGCAAGAGTCCCCAGGTGAATTCCGCGACGCCCGAACCGCCGCCCGGGAGAGTGAACGCCAGCCGCAGCCTGGTGGGGGCGCTGCCCTCCATCGGCCGGGCGGGCGGGAACGCCCGCGCGACCTCGTCCACGGTGCAGGACCAGGGGCGCAGATCCTCCGCCGTACGCGGCTCGGGACCGGCCGCCCCCGGCGCGCGTACCAGCCATTCGTTCCATACGGCCCCGCCCGGCGCCACCATCACCTCGAACCGCAGTCCGGGCCAGAGCGGTACGGGCCAGAGCAGGGCGTCGCACTCCAGATCGCCGACCGCCCGACGGAAGGTCAGCTCCGGTTCGCCGAGGACGGAGCGGTAGAGGGACAGCGCGCCGCGGCCCCGGGGCGCGCGCACCATCGCCTGCCATCGGCGGTTCGCCTCACGCATCTCCGACAGCGACACCCCCAGTTCACGGCGGGCGTCGTCGACCAGCTCCGGCTGATGGTCGGCCATCCGCCGCAGCAGGACGAGCTGGAATTCGAGCGGACCGAACGGACCATTGGACGTCATACCGCCATCTTGCCGGTACACGTGGGTCGCCTGGGACACGTGTGACACGGGAGTCCACACAAGACCCTCACAGGCTCGTCTATGCGCGTCGCCCCGCCTCCGCATAATGTGCGGGGCGCCATGGACTACTGCGACCAGTGCCGACGGCACCTCAACGGAGCACTGGCGTGCGCCGGATGCGGCACCCCCGCCGAGGAGCTGCGGCAGCAAGCCCCGCCATCCCCCGGGCCGCAACACAGCCGCCGCCCGGACCGGGAGAGCGGGGGCACCGAAGATCACGGAGAGTACGAGGACGCGCCGGACGGTGAGATCGTCCTGGACGAACTCGTGCTGACCGGCCGCCACCCCGAGCCGGGCCAGGGACGGCGCGACCCGTCCTCGCGCCGTCGCAAGGGCCAGTCCCGGCCCCGTGGGCGTACCAAACCGCGCCGGGCGCGCGGCAAGCGCCGGCGCAAGGTGCTGATAGCGACCTTCGGCGTGCTGCTCTCGCTCGCCACGCTGAGCCTGGCCGAGCTGGCCATGGAGTCCCCGGGCAAGGACGACGCCACCGCCGTCAAGGAGGAGACCCCGGTCGACTTCGAGGGCGGGCCGCGGGACACGGAGCGGCCCGAGGCCCCCGACGATCCAGGACCCGCGCCGTCCGCGGACCCCGGTACGACCGGCTCGGCGAGCCCCGGCGGCAGCGGTGAACCCGGTACGCAGGCGTCCGGCGGGGCGGCCGTGTCGTCCTCCGCCCCGCCGGACGAAACGGGGGAGGACAGCCCGGATCCGTCCGAGTCCGGCTCACCCGGTCCCGACGGTTCCACACCGGGGACGACCGGTCCTTCCGGGCCCAGCGGGGAGCCCACCTCGGGCAGCCCGACGACACAGGCGCCTCCGCCGCCGCCCCCGCCGGCCCCCGAGCCGACCGAGACCTGCGTCCTGTGGATCTTCTGCTCCTGATCGCCGGGTCTGGTCCGTGAGCCCGGCCCGTGAGCCCGGCCCGTGAGCCCGGTTCCTGGATCTGTCCTCGTACGCGACCCGCCGATCATCCGTTGATCCGCCCATGCGATGTCCCGCGCGCGGGCGCTATTCCGCGTTCTCGCCCAGCATCCGCTTGAGCAGATCGCGCAGCACCCCGCGCTCCTCGACGGACAGCTCCGCGAGCGGCTCGCGCGCGAAGTCCAGTGAGTTCCGCAGCAGCGCCGCCGTCGCCCGGCCCTTCTCGGTCGGAGCGGCGAGCTTCACCCGGCGGTCGGCCGGGTCAGGACGCCGCTCCACCAGGCCACGCGCTTCGAGCCGGTCCACGATGCCGGTGACATTGGACGGCTCGCACTTCAGCTTCCGGGCGATCCGGCGCATGGGCATGGGCTCCAGGGAAAGGAGTCGCAGGACGCGCGCCTGCGCGCCGGTGAGGGAGTGCTCGGCCGCGGCCTGGTCGTACTCCTCGTAGTAGCGGGCCACGACGCTGCCGATCAGCTCGACTACTTCGAGGGTCAGCGGGTCCGCGCGTGGAGTGGCCATGGACACGAGCATAGCCAGTTGCTTGACAACATGAAATATTCAGGAGCATGGTTCTTTCAGGTGGTGAAGCTTTATGCCGGGACCGAGGACCGAGGCCATCGGCCCCCGTCCCGGCGCACCGTCGAGGAATCCGAGGAATCAACTGAGGAGGCCCCGCTCCATGACCGCACTTCCCGAGTCCGGCCGTGTCTGGCATCTCGTCGCCCGTCCCCATGGCCTGCCGCGGCCGGAGGATGTCGCTCTGCGCGAGGTGCCGGTGACCGAGCCCGGCGAGGGCCGGATCCTGGTCCGCAATCTGCACTTCTCGGTCGACCCGTACATGCGCGGCAGGATGAACGACGTCACGTCGTATGTGCCTCCGTACCAGCTCGACCGGCCGATGGACGGCGCGGCGGTGGGCGAGGTCATCGCCTCCGGCAGTGCGGACTTCGCCGTCGGCGACCATGTCACGCACGGTCTGGGCTGGCGTGAGTACGCGGAGTTCCCGGCCGAGCGCGCGGTCGGGGTCGATGCCTCCCTCGCTCCGCTCTCCGCCTGTCTCGGGGTGCTCGGCGGCACCGGTCTCACCGCCTACGCGGGCCTCCTGGAGATCGGTTCCCTCAAGGAGGGCGACACCGTCTTCGTCTCGGGCGCGGCCGGAGCCGTCGGCAGCCAGGCCGGCCAGCTCGCCAGGATCAAGGGCGCCGCCCGGGTGATCGGTTCCGCGGGCTCGGACGAGAAGGTCAAGCTCCTGGTCGAGGAGTACGGTTTCGACGCGGCGTTCAATTACAGGAACGGCCCGGTCAGGGACCAGCTCAAGGCGGCCGCGCCCGACGGTGTCGATCTCTACTTCGACAATGTCGGCGGCGAGCATCTCGAAGCCGCGATCTCCTCGCTCAATCCCTTCGGCCGGGCCGTCCTGTGCGGCGCGATCTCGCAGTACAACAGCACGGAACCGACCCCGGGCCCGCGCAATCTCGCCCTCGCGATCGGCAAGCGGCTGCGCCTCCAAGGCATGATCGTGACCGATCACCACGGACTGCTGCCGGAATTCGTCAAGGACGTCGCGGGGTGGCTGGCCTCCGGTGAACTCAAGTACCACGAGACCGTGGTCGAGGGCATCGAGAACGCCTTCGACGCGTTCCTGGGAGTACTGCGCGGTGACAACACCGGAAAGATGATCGTCACACTCAACAGCTAGCAGCCACCCGTTAGGCTCGACTCAGACCGCCGTGGTCCGTGGGCGCGAGCCGCGGCGTACAACAGGAGGAACGCACCGTATGAGCATCCAGAAGATCGATGTCCTCTACACCGCCGTCGCCACCGCGGAGAACGGCCGTGACGGCCGCGTCTCCAGCGACGACGGCAAGCTCGACGTCGTCGTCAACCCGCCCAAGGAGATGGGTGGCAGCGGCGCCGGGACCAACCCGGAGCAGCTCTTCGCCGCCGGGTACAGCGCCTGCTTCCAGGGTGCGCTCGGTGTGGTCGCCCGCAGGGAGAAGGCCGACATCTCCGGTTCGACGGTGACCGCCAAGGTCGGCATCGGCAAGACGGAGGCCGGTGGCTTCGGTCTGGAGGTCGTGCTGACGGCGTCCATCCCGAACGTCGACGAGGCCACCGCCAAGGACCTGCTGGAGAAGGCGCACCAGGTGTGCCCCTACTCCAACGCGACCCGCGGCAACATCAAGGTCGAGCTGTCGGTCGCCTGATCGCACAGCGCGCGACGTACGACCTGAACACGCGACGCACGACCTGAACGACCGAGGGCCGGACCCGCGCGGGTCCGGCCCTCGGGCTCTCTGCGCCAGGTACTGCGCGACTACTTCGCCGAGGCGAGCAGCGCGCGGCCGAGCTGCGCGAACACTCCCTTGGGGTGGTCGCGGAAGAGCGGCTCGGTGCCGAACAGCACGACCGGCGCGCCCTGCGCGGACGTCCCGCTCACGATCGAGGCCTTGCCCGCCGCGTCCGTGGGCCCGCCCGTACCGCTTCCGTTCGCGCGCCAGTGGCCCGAGACCAGCGGATTGCCGGTGCCGTACGACTGGTCGGCCCGCACCCCTGGCCCCAGGTCGGTGAACCACCGAGGCGAGTAGACAAAGGTGTGCGCGAGGGCGCCGCCGGTGATCGGACCGCCCGCGTTGGCCACCCGCACCACACCGTTGGCGTCACCGTTGCCCGCCACGGCCCTGGCGGCCAGCAGACCCGCCGCCGTGTTGAAGGAGGCACCCGCCGAACCGAGTCCGACGACTCCCCCGCCCCCGGCCAGGAATCCGTTCAGAGCCTCGCGCGCGGCCGGGTCGAGACCGGTGTACGAAAGCCCCGAGGAGACGTAGAGCACATCGGCGGCGGACCAGTCGAAGCCCGCGTTCAGGACCGCGGTCGAGACCGGCACCACCTCGAAGCCCATCTCGCGCAGACCGAACAGCTCACCGGGCGTCACGGCGGCGGCGACCCGCGTACGGTGCGGCGAACCGGACCCCTTCTCCTTCGTGGCGGTGAAGACCACGCCGTACCGGTCGGCCAGCACGACGGCCTGACGGCGCGCCGAGGAGGGCACGATCGCGGAACCGTCCGCCGCCCGCCGTACGTTCACTCCCCGCGCCAGCAGGGAGTTGAGAGCGGTCAGCTCCTTGGGGTCGTCCAGGCGCAGCCGCAGATCACCGTGGCCCCGGCTGCCGCCCGCGACCGAGCCGGTGGGCGCGGCGGCGTGGACCGTACGGCTGTGCAGCCGCAGTCCGCCACTGACGTTCCGCACCTTGTCCACGCTCGCGCCCCACAGCAGCCCGAGGCTCCACCCCGAGATGTCGTACATGGTGGAGACATCGGCGCTGATGTCCCGTCCCTCGGACAGGATCACATTGGCGATCCCGCGCTTGGACTGGTGCATGTCGACGACATACGAGCCCGCCGGATACGAGCGTCCCGCCAGCCGGAAGCCGGCCGACGCCCGCTCGACCCGTACGTCGTTGGCGATGAGATGGTCCACCAGCCGGGCCGCCGCGGTCGCGGAGCGCTGCCCCTCGCCCGCCGGGATCACATACGCCCGGGGGAACTCCGTCGTGTACACGTCCTCCGGGCCGATGCCCGGCACACCCGGCACGGTCTGCTCGGAGACCGGCCGCTGGGCCTCGCCCGCCGCGCCCCGCCGGAATGTCTCGATCTGGTCGGCGATCAGCGAAGTGCGGTTGCGGTACGCGTAGTCGAGGGTCGCGCGCATCGCCGCGCCCGCGATGTCCGTGTTGATCGCGGACCGCCGGCGCAGCTCCTCGACGGGCAGGGAGTCGTACGAGGCGTTGTTGACCCGCATCGGGATCTCGACGGTGTGCGAGGCCACCGCGCCCTGGAACGCCATGTACTGCGGGGTGAAGATCGGCGGCCAGTCGTCCCAGCCCTCCTGCTGGTCACGGAAGGGGATGACGGGCGGCTCCACACCGTCCTTCGCGGAGGTGTAGCCCAGATCGTTCACCGCCTTCTCCATACCGAGGGCGTTGGCGTAGGTGTTCTTCAGGAAGAGGTCGTACTCGTAGTTCTCACCGTGCGGCGGGGTCGTCGGCTCGATCAGGGTGCCGTTGACATAGCCGTGCAGATCGAGCATCACGGCGGGCTGCTTGTCGATGGCGATCTGCCGCATGGCGCGCGTCTCGGGCTGCGAGCCGGTGATGAAGTCCCGGTTCAGATCGAAGTTGTTGCCGTTGGCGCGGGTACCGGCGATCCGGCCGTCCGGATTGGCGGTCACATTGAGGTAGATCCGGTTCCCGGCGAGCAGATCGCGGGTCCTGCCGTCCTTCGCCTTCGCCAGCTCCTCGATGAGCTTCAGGGCGGCGTCGGTGCCCTCCCACTCGTTGCCGTGGATGTTGTTGTTGATGAACACCGGTGTCTTGTAGGCGGACTTGATCCGGCGGTCCTTGGCGGCGGACGCGGGGGAGTCCTCGATCAGCTCGCGCATCCGCTCCTGCTCGCGCGCCTCGTGCGCGCTCTCGGGCGCGGTGACGGTGACGAGATACAGCTCGTGTCCGCCGGCGGAGCGGCCCGTGACCTCGACGCTGACCCGGTCGCCCTGCTTCTGGAGGGCGTTGAGCCGGGGAGCCAGGGAGTGGTACGGGGCCAGACCGAGCTTGATCGCTTTGTCGGCCGGGTTCTCGGGCGTGGTGTCGAGGACCGTACGGCGCGGGTAGCCGCCGTCCTTGCGCGGCGTGGGACCAGGTGTGCCGAGGGCGGTGAGCGCGGTGAGCGCGGCGCCGGAGGACTTCCCGGTGGCGGCGGCGGTCTCGACGGCGGCCACGGAGGCCGGGCCGCCGTTCTCCCTCACGGGGTGCGACCCTTGGGCGTCACGCCCGGGAGCGGCGGTGGCGGGGAGCGGGGCGAGCAGCAGAGCACCGGCCGTAACGGCGGTGGTCAGCAGGACAGGTCTGGGTATCCCCATGCGTCTGTACCCTCCGAGCTTTCGGAAATGATCAGAAGTGATCGGTGGTATTAGCAATCGATCGACAGTGATCGGTAAGCAGGGTTTACAGGGTGTGCGACCGAACGACAAGAGGGTGTCCATGTCGTGGGTAGGGTGAACCTCATGCATGATCTCGGGGCCGGCTTCGGCTATTTGATGAAGGGCCAGCGCTGGGTCGTGGGCCATGGCCGGTGGTTCGGGTTCGGGCTGCTGCCCGGTCTGGTCACGCTGGTGCTCTACGCGGGCGCGCTCGTCGCGCTCTTCTACGGCGCCGACGATCTCACCGCCTGGGCGACTCCGTTCGCCGACGACTGGTCCTCACCCTGGCTCGGTCTCTTCCGCGGCTTTCTGACCGCGCTCGTCTTCGCGCTCGGTCTCTTTCTCGCGGTCATCACCTTCACGGCGGTGACCCTGCTGATCGGCCAGCCCTTCTACGAGTCGCTCTCGGAGGCGGTCGACCGCGCCGAGGGCGGCGAGGTCCCCGAGTCGGGCCTGCCGCTCTGGCGCGAGCTGCTGATCTCCGCCCGGGACAGCCTGCGGATCCTGGTACGGGTGACGCTCTACGGCGTCCTGCTCTTCGCGCTCGGCTTCATCCCGGTCATCGGGCAGACCGTGATCCCCGTGCTCGGCTTCTGTGTGTCCGGCTTCTTCCTGACGGAGGAGCTGACGGCGGTGGCGCTCCAGCGGCGCGGTATCGAGCTGAAGGAGCGTCTGACCCTGCTCCGGGGCCGCCGGATGCTGGCCCTCGGCTTCGGCGTGCCGCTGACGCTCGCCTTTCTCGTACCGGTCGTGGCGGTGTTCCTGATGCCGGGCGCGGTGGCCGGGGCCACGCTGATGGCCCGCGAGCTGGCGCCGGCGCCGGAGGATGCGTCGGACGGCGGAGCGAGCGGCGAGGGTGCGCCCCGGACGGGCGCACCGCTCACCCTCGACAAGTAGGCCCGGTCCGGCCGGACTTCGCGAGCCTGGGAGCCGGCCTGGCAGGCCATGAGGCCTCCGCGCGGTCCAGGCGGGCCGGGGGGCCCTGTCCTGGACCGCCCGGTCCGCCGGTCGGGCGCCGGTCAGGAGCGGGTCGGGCGCCGTCAGGAGGACTCGGCGGCCACCGTGATGATCGCCTTGATCTGGGCGATGATGTCCAGCCGGTTCTGGACGAACTGGGGATCGGTCACCGTCCCGGTCGCGGGATTGGTGTTCCCGGCCCCGAACTGGAGGACTGGCGTGTGGACATGGCCGCCCGGGATCTCCAGACCGAGCCGGTCGCGCAGCAGCGTCGCCCGGTAGGCGATCTCGTTGGAGAGATAGTCCCCGCCGCCGCCCGCGCGGGCCGCGGAACCGGGCGTCGGTCCGGCGGGCCGTACCACCGGAGCCGTCGCACCCGCCGGGATCTCGGTCACCGAGGTGTTGTCGTACACCGGGAACCGTCCGGTCGCCGCCGCCGTGATCGCGGCGTACGGGAGGCTGGTCACCGTCCACTGCGGCTGCGAGGCCGGGTCGCTCACCGGCACGAGCCCGGTCTCGGAGACATTGGCGTTGTCCCCGAACCCGCCGCGCCAGGCGCCGTTGAACCGCTCGACATCGATCCGGCCCACCCGGCCCTGGCTCACCGTGGTGAACAGATCGGCCTTGGACAGCGGACCGCGCAGGGCCCGCTCCACCGTGCCGTCGGCGAAGTCCGCCCAGCGGACCGGGAAGACGGCGGTCTCGATACGGGCCGGTCCGTCGGCGGTCCTGATGACGGTGCCGTCCAGGGCGAGCGCCGTCGCTCCCGACGGATTGCTGATCCGGATGTCGCTGTCCAGGGTGAACGGGTCGAACCCGGTCATCACGATCCGCTTGACGCCCTGTCGGCCCTTGCCCTCGCTCCCGGCCTTGCCCTCACCGCTGCCCCTGCCCCTGTCCTTGTCCTCGTTCCTGTCCCGGCCCTTGGCCCCGTCCGCCTTCCCGCCGGGGAAATCCAGCGAGTCCTGGCCGCGCGAGGAGCGCTCCAGCGCGCCGAGCAGAGCCGAGCGCGCGCTCTCGGAGAGCCCGAACCCCGGCTCCCACGAGCGCAGTTCGCGGGTCATCGCGAGCCGCGCCCAGTACAGCGGCCGGTCGTCGTCCCGGCTCAGATCACCGCCGGCGGGACCGCGTCCCTGCGCCCGGTCCACCGCCCGCTGCCACAGCCGCGCCCCCTGCCGTACGACGGTCCGCTCCGCCTCGGCGTAGGAGTCCGCGTGGCGCAGTGACCGTACGAACTCCGGCGCCACCCCGTCGAAACCGCTGCGCCGCAGGATCTCCTGCGGCACGGCCCGGTCGAGACGCTGCTCCTCCACGGTGGGGGTCGCGGCGGTGGGCGCCGTGGCGGTCCCGGCGGCCGGGACCGGCCGGGCGCCGGCGAGCGGCGGCGGCGCGGCCAGGGTGAGAGCGGTGGCGGTGAGCAGTACGAGTCCGGTCAGCTCCGGGCGGATCCGTCCGCGTATCCCTATGCGTACACCTGTCCGGCTCATGTGCCTCATGAGTCTCACGGGAGTCCTTCCGTCGGGTGGCGGAAGTATCGCCTCCGTACCGGTCTTCTGACCATGGCGCCTGACCGGCCGCAACTCCCCTTGCCGACCAGTCAGTTGCGCGCGCCCGGTCAGTCGCGCGGCCCCGGGCCTTCCGGGCGCAGCAGCGCCAGAAAGTCGCGGAACGCCGCCGGCATGTCCACCGACTCCGGGTCCAGCAGCCACTGGTACTGGAGTCCGTCCATCACGGCGGTCAGCAGCGGCGCGGCCCGCTCCGGGGTGAGCCCGCCCGGCAGCCGGTCGCCGAACTCGTCGCGCAGCACGTCTGCCATCTCGCCCCGGACCTGCTCGTAGCGGTGGGTGAAGAACTCCCTGGCCGGATGATCCTCCGTGACGCTCTCGCCGAGCAGCGCCGAGAAGGTCTGCACGATCCCCGGGCGCATCGCGTTGTACTCGACCAGCGAGGTCAGCAGCTCCAGCCGCCAGCCCTGCCGGCCGCCGCCCCCGCCGCCCGTGTCCCACTGGTCGCGCTCCTCCAGGACGGCGACGAGCAGCGCCTCCTTGGTGCGGAAGTAGTGGAGCAGTCCCTGCTGGGTGAGACCGACCCGCTCGGCCACCGCGCCCAGGGTGATACCCCGGTAGCCGCGCTCGGCGATCACTTCGAGGGTGGCGCGGAGGATCTCCGCCCGCCGCTCCTCGCTTCTGGCTCTCGCCATCGGCCGGATTCCTTTCCGCTCCGTCCACCGTCACCCGCGATCCCCCTCGCGTAACGAATGGATAACGTAATCTACTCATCTACAGATAATGGGGCCACCATGTCACCATTCACCGGTACTCGATATTCACCGGTACTCGACGAGGAGGTACGGCCATGGCAGGCGCATCCAACACCCGGGCCGATCAGGCCCGCAACGCCGCTGTCGAGGCGGCGCTGGGCAAACTGGATCTGGCCGCCAAGGCCCGGCTGCTGGCCGGGCAGGACATGTGGTCCCTGCCCGCGCTCCCCGAGATCGGGCTGGCCTCCCTGGTGATGTCCGACGGCCCCATCGGGGTCCGGGGCGTCCGCTGGACCGCCGACGACCCGTCCGTCGCCCTGCCGTCGCCGACCGCGCTCGCCGCCTCCTGGGACCCCGGGCTGGCCCGCCGGGCCGGCCGGCTGCTCGCGCAGGAGGCCCGCCGCAAGGGGGTCCATGTGCTGCTGGCGCCCACCGTCAATCTGCACCGCTCGCCGCTCGGCGGGCGCCATTTCGAGGCGTACAGCGAGGACCCGTATCTCACCGGCGAGATCGGCACCGGATATGTCAGGGGCGTCCAGGACGGCGGGGTCGGCACCACCGTCAAGCACTTCGTGGCCAATGACGCCGAGACCGACCGCTTCACCGTCGACAACATCGTCGCCCCGCGCCCGTTGCGCGAGCTGTATCTCGCCCCGTTCGAGGCCATCGTGGCCAATGCCCACCCCTGGGGCATCATGGCCGCGTACAACCAGGTCAACGGCTCGACCATGACCGAACACCGCTATCTCCAGAACGAGGTCCTGCGCGGCGAGTGGGGCTTCGACGGCTTCATCGTCTCCGACTGGCTGGCCGCGCGCTCCACCGTGGGCACGCTCCTCGGCGGTCTCGATGTCGCGATGCCGGGACCGAGGACGGTCTACGGCGAGGCGCTCGTCGCGGCCGTACGCGCGGGCGAGGTGGAGGAGTCCGCCGTCGACGAGGCCGTACGGCGCGTGCTGCTGCTCGCCGCCCGTGTCGGCATCCTCGACGGCGCCCCGCCGGCCGTCGGCGAACTCCCCGCGCCGGTGGACGGCGACGCGCTGGCCCGTGAGATCGCCCGCCGCTCGTTCGTCCTCGTACGCAACGAGGTACGGGACGGCCGGCCCGCGCTGCCCCTCGACCCGGCGAGGACCGGTACGGTCGCGCTCATCGGCGCGGCCGCCCGTGACGCCCGTATCCTCGGCGGCGGCTCCGCCGTGGTCTTCCCCGACCATGTCGTCCCACCGCTCGACGGTCTCACCGCGGCCCTTCCCGCGGGCGCCCTGACCTACTCGATCGGCGCCGACCCCAGTGAGGAACTCGCCGCCGCCGACCGGGGATTCGAGCTGACCGCTCTCTGCCGCGCGGCGGACGGGCGGATCCTGGGGACCGCCACCGTACCGGGCGGCCGGGTGCAGTGGGCGGGCAGCGACCTGCCCGACGGGGTCACCCACGACGAGCTGCACACCGTCGAGCTGACCGGCTCCTTCACCCCTCGCGAGAGCGGGAGGCACTCCTTCGGCACCCGCGGTCTCGGCGGCTTCGTCCTCACCGTCGGCGGCGAGGTCCTCTTCGACGGCAGGGAGGAGCCGAAACCGGCCTCCGACCCGTTCGAGGAGTTCTTCGGCGGCCCGGTGGAGCGCGCGCACGCCGAGCTGACCGAGGGCGAGCGCGTCGGGATCTCCCTCCTCCACACCGTCCACAAGGTCCCGGACGCCCCGATCAGGGCCGTCGCCTTCTCCCTGCTCCACCTCGGCCCGCGCCATGACCCCGACGAGCTGATCGCCGAGGCGGTCGAGGCCGCGCGCGGCGCGGACACCGCCGTCGTCGTGGTCGCCACCACCGAGCGCGTCGAGTCCGAGGGCTTCGACCGGAAGGACCTGAAGCTCCCCGGCCGCCAGGACGATCTCGTACGGGCTGTTGCGGCGGTCAATCCGAACACCGTGGTGGTCGTCAACACCGGCTCCCCGGTGGAGCTGCCCTGGCGCGACTCGGTGGCCGCGATCCTGCTGAGCTGGTTCCCCGGCCAGGAGGGCGGCGCCGCCCTCGCCGACGTCCTGCTCGGCGCCGAGGAGCCGGGCGGCCGGCTGCCCACCACCTGGCCGGCCGTCCTGGCCGACGCCCCGGTCTCGGCGACGACACCCGAGAGCGGTGAACTCCACTACACCGAGGGCCTGTTCATCGGCTACCGGGCCTGGGAGCGCGCGGGGACGGCTCCCGCGTACCCCTTCGGCCACGGGCTCGGCTACACCGACTGGGAGTACGAGACGATCGCCGCCACCACCGGCGACGCCCGGGTGCGGCTGCGCAACACCGGTGTCCGCGCGGGCCGTGAGGTCGTCCAGGTCTATCTGGCGCCCGTGGCCGGCACCTCCGCCGCCGGCGGCGTGGAGCGCCCCGCGCGCTGGCTGGCGGGCTTCGCCACCGTCGAGGCGGGCCCCGGCGAGACCGTGGAGGTACGGATCCCGCTGCGGCGCAGGGCCTTCGAGATCTGGGACGAGGAGACGGGCGCCTGGTCGTTCGTCCCCGGTGACTACGAGGTCCAGGCGGGCCGCTCGGTCGCGGACCGCAGGCTGACCGCCACCGTGGCGGCACACCCCGGGGAGTGAGACAGCCTCCGGGGCGCGCGTGGCCTGACCCCGCGCCGCCCCGGAGGCGGACCCGCCCGGTGGACGGGTCCGAGCCGTCCACCAGGACGGTCCGATCCGTCTATCGGACGGCGAACCGGTAGACCGTCGTCGAGCGGAACACCTCGCCCGGCCGCAGCACGGTGCCCGGGAACTCGGGACGGTTCGGGGAGTCCGGGAAGTGCTGGGTCTCCAGCGCCACCCCGTCACCGGGACGGTACGGCTCACCGTCGAAGTGGTCCCCGGTGTAGAGCTGGAGCCCCGGCTCCGTCGTGGTGATGGTCAGCACCCGGCCCGAGACCGGGTCGTACAGCTCCGCCGCCGGGTCGTCACCGTCGAGGACGAAGTTGTGGTCGTAACCGGAGCCCACCGGGCGCGGCTTGCGGAAGTCGAAACGCGTGCCGTCGACCGGCGCCGGCTCCCCGGTCGGCAGGGCGGCGGCGTCCACGGGGGTGATCCGGCCCGCGGCGATCCGCAGTTCGTGGCCGGCCGCGCTGCCACTGCCCGCGCCGCCCAGATTCCAGTAGGTGTGATTGGTCAGATTCACCGGTGTCGGGGCGTCCGTCACCGCGCGGTACTCGATCCGCAGCGCGCCGTCCGCGTCCAGCGAGTACGTCGCGGAGACATCCAGCCGGCCCGGGAACCCCTCCTCGCCGTCCGGGCTGATCCGGAACAGCCGCACCCCGTGGTCACCGGCCCGCTCGGCCTCCCAGACCCGCCGGTCGAAGCCGCGCTCACCGCCGTGCAGACAGTTCGGCCCGTCATTGGCCACAAGCCGGTGGGTCCGTCCGTCCAGGGTGAAGGCCGCGCCCGCGATCCGGTTCGCGTACCGCCCGACCAGCGCCCCGAAATACGGCCCGCGCGAGCCCAGATAGCCCGTGACATCGGCGAAGCCGAGTGCCACGTTGGCGACGGTCCCGTCCCGGTCGGGAATCTCCACCGACTGCACGACGCCGCCGTACGTCAGCAGACGCAGCCGGGTTCCGGCCCGTTCGAGGGTCCAGCGATGAACGGGCGTACCCTCGGGGGCCGCGCCGATGCGCTCCGTGCTCATGACAGTCACGATCAAGCACCCTACGCCGGGGCGGCGCGGGCTGCCACGGCCCTCCGCGCGGCCTACGCCAACGGATCCGCTGCCCTACGCCAACGGATCCGCTGCCCTACGCCAACGGATCCGCCGCCCTACGCCGGCGGATCCGCCGCGGTGATGTTGCGGTACGCGATCTCCGCGAGCCGGCTCTGTCCGTTCTTGCTGGGATGGAACCAGTCCCAGTGGCTGAGCTGCTCCCCGGTGAAGCGGTAGTCGAAGACCGCCCCGCCGTCGTACCGGCAGCGCAGATCCTTCGCGCAGACCTCCTGGAGCACCTTGTTGTAGGCCACCACCCGCTCGTACACCATGTCCCGGCGGAGCTGCGCCTGCTCGCTCATGTCCTGCGAGTCCCCGAGCATCGACGCGCAGATCCCCAGCTTCCAGATCTGCCGGCCCAGCGGATTGCCCCGGCCGGTGGACCAGAGCCGCTTGAGATCCGGCACGCTCGACACATACACCTGCGCCTTGGGCGCCCCGGCACGCAACTGGCGCATCGACGCCTCGAACGAGGTACGGAAGTCCTCGACCGGCGTCATCTGCTTCGGCGAGTCCCGGCACGCGTCATTGGCGCCCACCATCACCGTGACCAGCTCGGGTCCGTGCTGCGCCGCCTGGGCCATCTGGCCGGGCAGATCGGCCATCCGGGCACCGGTCACCGCGTGGTTCCAGCTCCGCTGCCTCACCGCGGGCGCCCCCAGGAGCCGCAGCGAGAGACTGCGCACCTCCATGTCCGTACCCGTCGACCAGGACACCTCCGGGCAGTCCGCCAGCACCACACAGGCGTCGAAGCCACGGGTGATCGAGTCACCGACCGCGGCCACCGAGGCGGGCGCGCGGTCCCAGACCGGGGTGGGGCGCGGGGACGGACTGGCGCTTCTCGACGCGGCGTCGGGGGAGGAGCCGCCCAGGGAGTCACAGCCGGCCAGCACTCCGGTCCCGGCGAGCACGGCGGCCGTGACGGCGGCGAGCCCGGCGCGTGGGCGCCGCGGACCCGTACGCCCCAGACCGCCACTCCGAAGGCTCTTGCGCATGTACGGCCCCTCCCCGTTGGCTCCTCTGACGAAGTCTGGCATCCGGCGGCGTCCTGCCGAGTGAAAGCTTCGCGCATATCGGCACCAGGACCGACCGTACGTCACCCCGGGCACCCCGCCGCACGGTAGCTTTTCCCACGTCGAACCAGAGGCGCCCTGATCTCTCGGCTCCGGTAAATTACATCACGTCACATGCTGTCCCTTTTGCGGAGTTTCACTCCCGATGCTGTTTACTGAGGCCGCTGGGAAAGGCGAACCTCGTCCCACACTGGAGGTCCCGGTGACGACACGTGGAGTTCTGTACATTCACTCCGCACCGCGCGCGATGTGCCCCCACGTCGAATGGGCGGTGGCGGGAGTACTCGGTCTGCGGGTCCAGCTCGACTGGATCCGCCAGCCCGCCTCGCCGGGCACCTGGAGGGCGGAAGTCTCCTGGAAGGGCCTGGCCGGCACCGCGTCCAAGATCGCCTCCGCGCTGCGCGGCTGGCAGATGCTCCGCTTCGAGGTGACCGCGGAACCCTGTCCCACCGCCGAGGGCGAGCGCTACAGCGCCACACCCGACCTGGGAATCTTCCACGCCGTCACCGGTCTGCACGGCGACATCATGGTCCCCGAGGACCGGCTGCGCGCCGCGCTGGCACGCTCCCAGCAGGGCGAGACCCAGCTGGAGGCGGAGGTCGCCAAGCTGCTCGGCAAGCCGTGGGACGACGAGCTGGAGCCGTTCCGGTACGCGGGTGAGGGCGCCCCGGTCCGCTGGTTGCACCAGGTGGTGTGAGCGGCCGGGACCGCCGCGTCCTACGGTGGTCCCATGGCTGATCAACTCGCAGTAGCTGTCATCGGTACGGGCATCATGGGTGCCGCGATGGCCCGTAACCTCTGCCGCACCGGACATGACGTCCGTGTCTGGAACCGCACTCCCGCCAAGGCCGAAGCCCTCGTCGCCGACGGCGCGCGGGTCGCCGCGACCCCCGCCGAGGCCGTGACCGGCGCGGATGTGGTGCTCACCATGGTGTACGACGGACCCGCCGCCCTGGCGGCCATGACGGCCGCGGGCCCCGGTCTGCGCCCCGGCGCCATCTGGCTCCAGTCCACGACCGTCGGAGCCGAGGCGGTCGCCCCGATGGCGGATCTGGCCCGTGAGCGGGGTCTGGTCTTCGTGGACGCCCCCGTGCTGGGGACCAGGGCGCCCGCCGAGAGCGGCCAGTTGCTGATCCTGGCGGCGGGTCCCGAGAAGGCCCGCGCCCCGCTCGCCTCCGTGCTCGACGCCATCGGCAGCCGTACGGTCTGGCTGTCCGAGGACGGCGGCACCGGCGCCGCCAGCCGGCTCAAGCTGGTCTGCAACAGCTGGGTACTGGCCCTCACCGCGGGCACGGCCGAGGCGCTCGCGCTGGCCAAGGGGCTGGACGTGGACCCGCGGTACTTCCTGGAGGCCGTCTCCGGCGGTGCGCTGGACTGCGGCTATCTGCACGCCAAGTCCGACACGATCCTGAAGGGCGACTACACCCCGAGCTTCACGGTCACCACGGCGGGCAAGGACGCCCGTCTGATCGTCGAGGCGGGCGAGGCCCACGGCGTACGGCTGGATCTCGCGGAGGCCGCCGCGGAACGTTTCCGCAGGGCGGCGGCACAGGGCCACGGTGACGAGGACATGGCGGCGACGTACTTCGCCAGCTTCGACGCCTGACCCCAGCTCCGACGTCTGACCCCAGCTCCGACGCCTGACCTGGGGGCGTCCGAGACCTGACCGGGGCCGTCCGGGACCCCATCCCGGACGGCCGAGGGCGCGCATGGCGCGACGGGCGCGTGCGTCCTCGCACGCGCCCGTGTGATCAGCGCGTTCAGATCGTACGGAGCGCCAGCACCACGTTGTGGCCGCCGAAGCCGAACGAGTTGTTGATCGCCGCGATCGTGCCGCTCGGGAGCGCGCGGGGCGCGTCGCGCACGATGTCCGCGTCGACCTCTTCGTCGAGGTCGTCCACATTGATTGTCGGCGGCGCCGTGCGGTGGTACAGCGCGAGAACCGTGGCCACGGTCTCGATACCGCCCGCGCCGCCCAGCAGATGGCCCGTCATCGACTTCGTGGCGGAGACGGCGACATGGTCCAGATCCTCGCCCAGGACCCGGCGCAGCGCCTTGACCTCGGCGACATCGCCCTGCGGGGTGGAGGTCGCGTGCGCGTTGAGGTGCATGACCTCGGACGGCTTGAGGTCCGTGTTGTCCAGCAGATTCTCCATGGCCTTCGCGATACCGCGGCCGGTGGGCTCGGGCTGGGCGATGTGATGGGCGTCGGAGGACAGCCCCTGGCCGAGCACCTCGCAGTAGGCCCGCGCGCCGCGTGCCGCGGCGTGCTCCGCCGACTCCAGGACGACGACACCCGCGCCCTCGCCGAGGACGAAGCCGTCACGGGCCGTGTCATAGGGGCGGGAGGCCTTGGTGGGTTCGTCGTTGTTCTTCGACATCGCCATCATGTTGGCGAACGCGGCGATGGGCAGCGGGTGGATGGCCGCCTCCGTACCACCGGCGACGACGACATCGGCGCGGCCCGTACGGATCATCTCCACGGCGTAACCGATGGCTTCGGCGCCCGACGCGCAGGCGGAGACCGGGGTGTGCACGCCCGCGCGGGCGCCCACTTCCAGACTGACGTTGGCGGAGGGGCTGTTCGGCATCAGCATCGGCACGGTGTGCGGGGAGACACGGCGCTCGCCGCGCTCCTTCAGCACGTCGTACTGGTCGAGCAGGGTGGTGACGCCACCGATGCCGGAGGCGATCACGGTGCCGAGGCGGTCGGGGTCCACGGCGGGGTCCTCGCCGGCCTTGGCGGTGTAACCCGCGTCCGCCCAGGCCTCCCTGGCCGCGATCAGCGCGAACTGCGCCGAGCGGTCCAGTCTGCGGGCGAGCGGACGGGGCAGTACATCGCCCGGGTCGACGGCCGCCACGGCGGCGATACGGACCGGCAGGCCGGCATAGCGCTCGCCCTCGAGAGGGCGGACTCCGGAGCGGCCCGCGAGCAGACCTTCCCAGGTCGAGGCGCTGTCGCCACCCAGTGGTGTGGTTGCGCCGATACCGGTGACGACCACGGTGCGATTGGTCGAGCTCACTGGAATTCTTTCTCCACGTGTAGAGGGTGCTGAATTTTTACGGCGCCACCACCGGGTGGCGTATGCCGCGATCCGGGTCAGGCGGGTCAGGCGGCCTGGTGCTTGGCGATGTAGTCGGCGGCGTCACCGACGGTCTTCAGGTTCTTGACGTCGTCGTCCGGGATCTTGACGTCGAAGCGCTCTTCGGCGGCGACGACGACCTCGACCATGGACAGCGAGTCGACGTCCAGGTCGTCGGTGAAGGACTTGTCCAACTGGACGTCCTCGACCGGGATACCGGCGATCTCGTTCACGATCTCGGCGAGACCGTCGACGATCTCTTCCAGGGTGGCGGCCATGTGGGCGCTCCTTCGATTGTACGCAGAGGGATATATCGGAACACGCTCCGGAAAGATCCGGTGTGCCTAGGGGAGGGTAACGACCGTCGCGGCATAGACGAGACCCGCCCCGAAGCCAATGACGAGCGCGGTGTCGCCGCTCTTCGCCTGCCCGGTCGCCAGGAGCCGCTCCATCGCGAGCGGGATCGAGGCGGCCGAGGTGTTGCCGGTGGTCTCGACGTCACGCGCGACCGTGACGCTGTCCGGCAGCTTCAGAGTCTTCACCATCGAGTCGATGATCCGCATATTGGCCTGGTGCGGAATGAAGACATCCAGGTCTTCCGAGCTGATTCCGGCCGCGTCCAGCGCCTGCTGGGCGACCTTCGCCATCTCGAAGACGGCCCAGCGGAAGACGGCCTGGCCCTCCTGCGTGATGGCCGGGAACTTCTCCACCGTGCCGTGGCGGTAATCGTCCCACGGCACGGTCTGCTTGATGGTGTCGGACTTGTCGCCCTCCGAGCCCCAGACCGTCGGTCCGATCATGGGCTCCTTGGCGGGGCCGACCACGACGGCGCCCGCGCCGTCGCCGAACAGGAACGCCGTCGCGCGGTCCTCCAGATCGGTAAGATCGGAGAGCCGCTCCACCCCGATCACCAGGACGTGCTCGGCCGAGCCCTCGACGACCATGCCCTTGGCCAGGGTCAGTCCGTAACCGAAGCCCGCGCAGCCGGCGGAGATGTCGAACGCGGCCGGCCTGCCCGCGCCGATCTTGTCCGCGATCTCGGTCGCGACGGCGGGGGTCTGCTTGAAGTGCGAGACGGTGGAGACCACCACGGCGTCGATCTGCTGGGGAGTGATCCCGGCGTCCGCGATCGCCTTGCCGGACGCCTCGATGGACATCGCGGCGACGGTCTCCTCGGGCGAGGCCCAGTGGCGGGTGGCGATTCCGGAGCGGGAGCGGATCCACTCGTCGGACGAGTCGATCGTCTCGAGGATCACCTCGTTGGGCACGATCCGGGTCGGGCGGTAGCCTCCCACGCCCATGATGCGCGCGTACGGGGCGCCCTTGCTGGGCTTGATCTTCGACATTGCTCTCTGGCTCCTATTCAGCCGTGGAGGAGTGCTCGGCGATCAGCGTGCGGGCCGCGTCGAGGTCGTCGGGGGTCTTCAGCGCGAGGGTCTTGACTCCGGGCAGGGCCCGCTTGGCGAGACCCGTCAGGGTGCCACCGGGGCACAGCTCGATGAGTGCGGTGACACCGCGCTCCTGGAAAGTCTCCATGCACAGGTCCCAGCGGACCGGATTGCCGACCTGACCGACCAGGCGCGTCACGATTTCGGCTCCGGTGGAGACGGCCTGTCCGTCGCGGTTCGAGATGTACGGCACGGCCGGATCGGCGACGACGAGCGATCCGGTGGACACTTCGAGCTTCTCGACCGCGGGCGCCATATGGTGCGTGTGGAACGCCCCGGCGACCTTGAGCGCCACCACACGGCGTACGCCCTCGGGCTTGTCGGCCTCCAGCGCGGCGAGTTGTTCGAGCGTGCCGGCGGCCACGATCTGGCCCGCGCCGTTCACGTTCGCCGGTGTCAGACCGAGCTTCTCCAGATGGGCGATGGTGGTGTCGGGGTCGCCGCCGAGGAGCGCCGACATCCCGGTCGCGGTGATGCCCGCGGCCTCGGCCATGGCCAGACCACGGGCCCGTACGAGTTCCAGGGCCGCTTCGTCGGAGAGCACGCCGGCCAGCGCCGTGGCGGCCAGTTCACCGACGCTGTGGCCGGCCGTGGCGTCGACCTCGCGTGCCATGTCCGCGGTTTCGGGGAAGAGCTGACGGGCCGACAGCAGCGCGGCCGCGACCAGCAGCGGCTGGGCGACCGCGGTGTCACGGATCTCGTCCGCGTCGGCGTCCGTGCCGTAGTGGACCAGATCCAGGTCGATGGCGGCCGACCACGCCCGCAGCCGGTCTTCGGCACCGGGCAGTTCGAGCCAGGGAGTCAGGAAGCCGGGCGTCTGAGCGCCTTGGCCGGGAGCGACGAGTACGAGCACTCTCACACTCTCTCTTGTGGACGGGGCATATCGCCCGTGAGGACAAGGACGAAGAACCGTCAGGGGAATTGTTGGAGTACGACAAAAGTCTAGGTCTGGGGGTCTCCGTCGGCCAGACGCCCCAGGATGAGTGCGATCCGCAGCGTGAAGGCCGATCTGACATCGGATGGTGACCATCCGGTGACGTCAGTCACACGTCGGAGCCGGTAGCGCACGGTGTTGGGGTGCACGAAGAGCATCCGGGCGGCGCCTTCGAGACTGCTCGCCTGCTCCAGATAGACACTCAGAGTCTCCAGCAGCGCCGACCCCGCTTCTTCCAGCGGTCTGTAGATCTCCTCCACCAACTGGCCCCGTGCGGCGGGATCGGACGCGATGGCACGCTCGGGCAGAAGATCGTCGGCGAGCACCGGACGCGGCGCGTCCTGCCAGGCGAGGCACGCCTTGAGCCCGGCCGCCGCGGCCTGGGCCGACTTGGTGGCGGCCAGCAGATCGGGCACCACGGGGCCCGCGACGACCGGGCCCGCCGCATACGGACCGATCAGCGCCTTGGCGACCTGGAGCGGATTGTCGCTGCCACCCGCGATCACCACGAGCCGGTCGCCCAGCACCCCGGTGAGCACCTGGAGCTTGGCGTGCCGGGCGGCCCGTCTGATCGCCTCGACGGTCAGCTCGCTGTCCCCGTCGGGGGCGGTGCCGAGCAGTACACAGACATGCTCGGGCGAGTTCCAGCCGAGGGCGGCGGCCCGGGAGACGGCGCCCTCGTCGGCCTCGCCGGAGAGCACGGCGTTCACCACGAGCGACTCCAGCCGGGCGTCCCACGCCCCGCGTGCCTCCGCGGCCTGGGCGTACACCTGGGCGGTGGCGAAGGCGATCTCGCGGGCGTAGACGAGGAGCGCCTCGCGCAGCGCGGACTCGTCGCCGGGCGCCGCGACCTCCTCGATCGCCGTCTCCATGACCTCGATCGTGGTCCGTACCATCTCGACGGTCTGGCGCAGGGTGATCGCCCGGGTCAGCTCGCGGGGGGCGGTGCCGAAGACATCGGTGGAGATGGCCTGAGGGGTCTCCGGGTGCCGGAACCACTCGGTGAACGCGGCGATACCGGCCTGGGCGACCAGCCCGATCCAGGAACGGTTCTCCGGCGGCATCGCGCGGTACCACGGCAGCGTCTCGTCCATACGGGCGATGGCGTTCGCGGCGAGCCGTCCCGAGGACTGCTCCAGCCTGCGCAGTGTCGCGGGATGCGGATGGGGTTCGTTCGAGGGTTCAGGCACGGGACAAGAGTGCCTCATCAGCGCGGCGGCCCGGCGGCCCGGGGTCGCAGGGTGTCCCGGGGACCGCACCCGGCCCGCCGGCGCGCGGACGGCGCCCGGACCTGTTCCCGGCCGGTCCCGGACCGGTCGGATCCACGGGAAACCCCCTACCGTTGAGCTGTGATTCTCGTGAGGCACGCAGCGCAGCGTCATGTCGGCGGTGACCCCGGCGCGGGCATCGAGTCCCTGCACGCCTTCTCCTTCGGGCGCTTCTACGATCCGGACAATCTCCGCTTCGGCGCGGTGCTCGCCTGCAACGAGGAGCGGCTCGCGCCGGGCGCCGGATTCGGTGAACATCCGCACAGCCATACGGAGATCGTCACCTGGGTCGTGGAGGGCGAGCTGACGCACCGGGACTCGGCCGGGCACGACACGGTCGTCGGGGCGGGGGACGTACAGCGGCTCAGCTCGGGCGGCGGGGTACGGCATGTGGAGCGCAACGACGGTGAGCGCCCGCTGGTCTTCGTACAGATGTGGCTCGCGCCGCTGGAGCCGGGCGGTGAGCCCGCGTACGAGATCGTCCGGGGCATCGCGGACTCCACGCCGTACGCCGTTCCGCAGGCCGGGGCGATGCTGCATGTACGGCGTCTTCAGGACGGCGAGCGCTCCGCCGTGCCGGACGCGCGCTTCGTCTATGTCCATGTGGTGCGCGGCGGGGTACGGCTGGCCGGCGGTGGCGCCGGCGGTCGCGGCGGGACGGGGGCGGCGGGGCTGGGTCCCGGCGATTCCGCGCGCGTCACGGACGCCGCGGGACTGGAACTGACCGCGGGCCCGGCGGCGGAGGTGCTGCTCTGGGAGATGTCGGGCTGAGCGGATCAGGCCGTGCGCAGTTCCGCCAGGACCGCGTCGGTGAAGGGCGGCCAGGCCTCGACCGCCCAGGGCCCGAAGGGCCGGTCGGTGAGCGCCACACAGGCCGCGCCCGCGTCCGGGTCGATCCACAGGAACGTACCGGACTGGCCGAAGTGCCCGAACGTACGCGGTGACGACGAAGCGCCCGTCCAGTGCGGGGACTTGGCGTCCCGGATCTCGAAGCCGAGACCCCAGTCGTTGTTCTTCTGATGGCCGTAGCCCGGCAGGACACCGGACAGCCCCGGGTGGACGACGGTCATCGCCTCCAGCACCGTGCGCGGATCGAGCAGCCGGGGCGTCTGGACCTCCGCGGCGAACCGGGCCAGATCGTCGACCGTCGAGACGGCGTCCCTGGCCGGTGACCCCTCGAAGGAGGTCGAGGCCATACCGAGCGGTTCGAGCACCGCCTCGCGCAGATAGGCGGCGAAGGGTATGCCGGTCGTCTTGGCGACATGCTCGCCGAGCACCTCGAAGCCCGCGTTGGAGTAGAGCCGGCGGGTGCCCGGCGCGCTGGTCACCCGGTGCTGGTCGAAGGCGAGACCGCTGGTGTGCGCGAGAAGGTGGCGCACCGTGGAGCCGTCGGGTCCGGCCGGTTCGTCCAGCTCGACCGCCCCCTCCTCGTACGCCACCAGTACCGCGTACGCCGCGAGCGGCTTGGTCACGGAGGCGAGCGGAAAGCGGTGCGATGTCGGGCCGTACGACCCGAGGACGGTGCCGTCCGCCCGTACGACGGCGGTCGCCGCGGTCGTCACCGGCCAGTTCTCGATCAGCGCCAGGCTCTGCATGGCTAGAGCGTAGAGGACTCGGAGAACCGGTCTCATGGAGGGACCGGGGGTAGGGAAACTCTTGTCGTTTTCCGCTTGCTTCGAGTGCACTCCAAGGATCTAGCGTTGAAGGTATGACGCTGACCCAGAGCAGTCCGGCATCGACCGACGGCGTGGATGTGTGCGCGGCGCCGCCCCGCGGACATCCGCGTCCCGACGGTGAGGACCGCTACACGATCAGCGAGGTCGTCGTCTTCACCGGACTGACCGCGCACACCCTGCGCTGGTACGAGCGGATCGGTCTGATGCCGCATGTCGACCGGTCGCACACCGGGCAGCGGCGGTTCAGCAACCAGGATCTCGACTGGCTGGCCTTCGTCGGAAAGCTGAGACTGACCGGGATGCCCGTCGCGGACATGGTCCGGTACGCCGAGCTGATCCGGGTGGGCGAGGAGACCTTCGAGGAGCGGCAGGAACTGCTGGAGCGGACCCGGCGCGATGTGCTGAACCGGATCACGGAGCTCCAGGACACGGTGGCCGTTCTCGATCACAAGATCAGCTTTTACGCGGACGCCCGCTGGGCGTCGGAGAGGGCCTGAAACCCGATGAGCGAGAGCAGGATCGAAAAAGTACGGCTGGGGACCGATGGTCCGGAGGTCGGGTCCCAGGGGCTCGGCTGCATGGGCATGAGCTTCGCGTACGGGCCGACGGACCTGGACGAGGCGCGTGCCACCCTGGAGCGCGCCCTGGAACTGGGTGTGACTCTGTACGACACGGCGGACGCCTACGCGGCCGGTGAGAACGAGAGGTTCATCGCGCCGTTCGTCCGGGCGCACCGCGACGAGATCGTCGTGGCGACGAAGTTCGGCCTCGGCATCGACCCGGCCCACCCCACGAAGCGTGTCATCCGCAACGATCCGCCGTATATCCGCCAGTGCGTCGAGGGAAGCCTCGAACGCCTCGGCGTGGACGAGATCGATCTCTACTACATGCACCGGCGCGATGTGAACGTCCCCATCGAGGAGACGGTCGGAGTGATGGCCGAGCTGGTGAGCGAGGGCAAGGTCAGGCATCTGGGGCTCAGCGAGGTCACCAGCGGTGAGCTGCGCGCGGCCCAGGCCGTGCACCCGATCACGGCCTTGCAGTCCGAGTGGTCGCTCTTCAGCCGGGACATCGAGGCGAAGGTCGTCCCGGCCGCGGTCGAACTCGGGGTGGCGCTCGTGCCGTACTCCCCGCTCGGCCGCGGCTTTCTCACCGGCGCGTTCGTCCACGCCGACCGGGAGCTGGGCGACGACGACTTCCGCCGCCAGCAGCCCCGCTTCACCGGCGGGAACGCCGCGGTGAACGCCGCGCTGCTCGACCCGGTGCGCAAGATCGCCGAGGGTCGGAACGCCACGCTCGGGCAGGTAGCGCTCGCCTGGGTGCAGCAGCGCGCGGCGGTCCACGGGCTGCCCGTCGTTCCGATCCCCGGCACCCGTAAGCGCGTCCGCGTGGAGGAGAACACCGCCGCCACGCATCTCATCCTCACCGAGAGCGAGCTGGAGCTGCTGGAGCCGATCGCGGGCCAGGTGGCCGGCGGCCGGTACGCCGACCCGGCGTTCTCCTCGGCGGGCCGCGAGTAGGGGACACGCCCGCGCCCGACCGGGGTGCGGTTCATGACAAGCCCGCCGCCGGCAGCCCCACTGCCGTGCGGCGGGCTTCGCCGTACGCGTGCCGCCGTACGCGTGCCGCCCCGCGGCAGAGCGCTTCGGCAGGGCGCTCCAGCAGGGCGCTCCCCGGGCCGGCGGAAGCGCGCGCGTGCCGGTCATAGCTCCGCCAGGAGCTCCGCCTTCTTCGCCGAGAACTCCTCGTCCGTCACCAGTCCCGCCTGGTGCAGCTCGCCGAGATGGCGGATACGGTCGGCGACATCCGCCGGATCGCGGCGTATCGAGGCCACCGCGGGGACCGTCGCCGGGGCCCGGCTCGACGCCGCTTCCTGGACCGCCGCCAGGACCGCCGCGGCGAAGGGGAGCGACTCGTGCACCGGGCCGTAGCCCAGTCCGAAGACGACCGCCGCCGGATCGTGGTCCGCCTGGGCCGGCTGCGCCGGTCCCGTACCCGTACCGGCCGCCGCGTCACGGCGCAGCAGCCGCAGATAGCCGTCGAACAGCTCGGGGGAGCGCCACTCGACCCCGTGCAGTTCCCCGACCGGGAGATTCTGGTCGCCCGCCTTCCACTTGGCGGTGGAGGCGCCCGTCCAGAACCAGCGGAAGGACACCCGGTCCCCGTCGAAGAACGCCTTGCCGTCGAAGGCCTTGAAGTGCAGGGGAGCGGCGGGCGCGGTCACCAGATAGCGCTCCGCGGGCTCCCGCGCGTCCCGGGTGCCCCGGGCCAGCGCGGCCCGCAGTTCGTCGGCGTAGTACTCCGCGAGGGTGTCGCGCTCGGCGGGCAGCACCAGCCGGTAGGGATCGCCGCTCTCCCTGAGCTGTCCGGCCGCCGCCTCCACGAGGGGGTCGGCCCCGGCTCTCGGCACGGCGTGCAGCACCACCGTCCCCCGCTTCCCGGGAGTGAGCGTCACCGATGACAACGCCTCATGGGGAATCCGGCGTTCGCCGAGCGCCTGGAACAGCTTCGGCGTTCTGATCCCCCGTTCGAAGCGGATGAGCACGGAGTCGCTTTCGAACTCCCAGGTGGCATGAATCCCCGCGAGCACATCACCCATGTGCTTCATCGTAGGCGGCGTGCGCCCGTGAGTCGCCTGCCCCAGCGCACCAATTCTACGCGCGTGGGCCCTCTTCGGACGCTCCGCTCACTGTACGGACGCCCTACCCGGCCGGTGCGCGGCCTGTGCGCGGGCCATGTGCGCGGCGCGTACGCGCCGCGCCTCGCGGCCGGTACGGGCGGCCCGTACCTCAGACCTGGTCCGTTCCGCTCCCGCCGTCGTCCGGGATTCCGTTCACGCAGCCGCCGTCGCCGTCCGCGCAGCTCACCGCGGTGTACGAACCGACCCCGATGTCCGCGAAGTTGTCGAGGCTCTCGGTACCCGGTTCGAAGTAGCCGCTGTGCCCGGCGGCGCCGGCCGCCGAGAGCACCCGGGCCCCGAAGGCCCGCTCCATCGGGTCCGCGCCATGGCCGAGTCCGCCGACCGCCAGGTACGGCACGTCCTCGATCCAGTCGTCCCGGTCCCGCATGGCCCACACACGGGCGTCCGTACGGAGCTGACGCGCGTTGCGCACGCGCATGCCGGGACTGCCCGCGACCGCGACATCGATGACCCGGGCGGGCAGACCGCGCGCGGCCACCCCGCACACCACGGAGCCGTAGCTGTGGCAGAAGAGCGACACCCGGGCCGTCCCGGGCAGCGCGCGGGTCAGCGCGGTGAGCCGTACGGCGCCCTCCTCGGCGAGCTTGCCGATCGCCGCGTCCATGCCGAGCCCGGCGGGCGAGGTGTAGTCGGCCCAGGCGATGACGGCCGTACGCGTACCGGGATCGGCGGACCGCTCGGCGGAGTACAGCGACTCGGCCATGCCCACCGGCGCGGTGTACCAGCGGTCCGTGCGCTCGAACGTCAGCACGTTCGTGTCGACGCCGGGCACCACGACCGAGACGCGCTGGGCGCGTTCGAGATCGCCGAGCACCTCCGCGGCCCGGCCCTTCCCCGACGGGTCGAACGCGAGGATCTGCCGGCCCCCGCCGAGCATCGACTCGTACCGGTGCATACGGCGGCCCGCCTGCCGGCGGCCGTCGTCGGACAGTCTGGTGTCGTGCATACGGCGCTCCTCCACCACGCGCGCCCGCATCAGGGCAAGCCGGTTGGCGCGGTAGCGCAGTTCGACGGGCGCGCCGTTGAGATTGCCGACGACCAGCGGATAGGCGGTGGCGAGCCGCTCCTGCTCCTCGGGGGTGAGGGAGTCGAAGAACGCGGCGATACGTCTCGGCGGCGAAGCGGGGTTCGGTAGCTGCCGAACGCCTATCCGGCCCCGCTCCCACGCGTCGAGCGCGGCTTTCAGGGGCTCACCGGGGCCGCGTTGACGCTGGACGGCGGTCCAGCCGGTGGTCGACAGCATCACGAACACGACGGCGAGGGCGAGCAGGGCGCGCCAGACGTTGAGAGTGGGGGAGGAGTCGAAAGAGGTCACTGTTCAACCAGACTAGGACGGGCGCGGGAGTCCTCGCGACAGGGGTGATTCGGATCACGGACCGGGGAGGGTTGAACCGAAGGTAACCTCACCGGCCGTTCAGGCGGCGTGCATGCTCCGGCGCGTGTGGGTGTGCGACCGGCCAGACGGGTGTACGGAGGACCGGTGGAGACCGGCGGAGCGGGAGGGCCGGGACGGGAACAACTCGCCGTATACGGCGAGCGCGTATACGGAGAACGTGAGCCCGTATACGAAGAACGGGGGATCAGCCGCGCGTACGGCGGACCGGGCGGGCCGCCGGCCCGGCGCACGGTCCGGCCGTCCGCCAGTCCTCGGCGAGCGCGGGGCCGAGATGGTCGAGATACCTCTCGGACAGCTCGCGCAGTGCCTCCAGGCCGGAGTCCTGCCCCTTGCCCCAGAGCTGTCCCGTCACCCGCATCACGCCGGTGAACGCGGCGACGGCCACCCGGGGCCGGGGATCGGCGTCCACGTCCAGGCCTTCGCGGTCGGCGAGCAACTGGGAGAGCCCTTCCTCCAGACCGGCGGAGCGGCGCAGATGGACGGCGAGCAGGGCCGGGGTCGACTCGATCATCTGGTACGTCCGCATATACAGCTCGATCGGTATGACCGACTGGATCGTCTCGTCGACCGAGGTCCAGGAGGAGGTGACGGCGTTGCGCATCGCCTCCATCGGCCCCTCCGAGGCGGGCCGGACACGCAGCGCCTCGACGAACCTGCTCTCCACCATCTCCACGACGGCGAAGGCGACTTCCTCCTTGCTGGCGTAGTAGCGGAAGAAGGTGCGCTGCGAGACCTCGACGGCGTCCGTGATCTCGTCGATCGTGGTCTGTTCGTATCCCTGGGTGGTAAACCGTTCGAGTGCCTCGCGCAGCAGGGCGTCGCGGGTGCGCTGCTTCTTGCGGGCGCGCAGTCCGCTCGGCTGTTCAGCCGCTGCTGTCCGGTCCTGCCCGGCGGCTGTGTCCTGCCCGAGGGTCACCGAAGGGTCCCCATTCCACCGCTTTCGCTCTTCATTCGACCGGATCGGTCGACATTTGACCTGCTCAGCGAAGTGTGAGCTACGTGACAGTTACCAACTTGTGAAATGGTTTGTCAACTGTCAGCGGCTGACATTAGCGTACCCGGTATGACTAGTCAGACCACCGTCGACAAGGCGCCGCAGAGCCCGGAATACCCGGCACCCGCGCCAACCAAGGGACTGCGTGGCCATCCCTGGCTGACCCTCTTCTCCGTGGCGATCGGCGTCATGATGGTGGCCCTCGACGGCACCATTGTCGCGATCGCGAACCCTGCCATCCAGAAGGACCTCGGCGCCACTTTCGCCGATGTGCAGTGGATCACCAACGGCTACTTCCTGGCCCTCGCGGTGGCGCTGATCACCGCCGGCAAGCTCGGTGACCGCTTCGGCCACCGGCAGACCTTCCTCATAGGTGTCACCGGGTTCGCCGCGGCCTCCGGAGCCATCGGCCTCTCCGACAGCATCGCTCTCGTCATCGTCTTCCGCGTGCTCCAGGGTCTCTTCGGCGCGCTGCTGATGCCGGCCGCGCTCGGTCTGCTGCGCGCCACGTTCCCCGCCGAGAAGCTCAATATGGCCATCGGTATCTGGGGCATGGTCATCGGCGCCTCCACCGCGGGCGGTCCGATCCTCGGCGGTGTGCTGGTCGAGCATGTGAGCTGGCAGTCCGTCTTCTTCATCAATGTGCCGGTGGGTGTGATCGCCCTGGTGATCGGCACGGTGATCCTCCGCGACCACCGGGCGGAGAACGCCCCGAAGTCCTTCGACGTCCTCGGCATCCTGCTGCTCTCCTCCGCGATGTTCTGTCTGGTCTGGGCGATCATCAAGGCGCCCGTCTGGGGCTGGGGCTCCGGTACGACCTGGCTCTTCATGGGTGTCTCGGTGGCCTGCTTCGTCCTCTTCGGCTTCTGGGAGAGCAAGGTCAAGGAGCCGCTCGTACCGCTGGGGCTCTTCAAGTCCGTACCGCTCTCCGCCGGTGTGGTCCTGATGGTCCTGATGGCCGTCGCCTTCCTGGGCGGCCTCTTCTTCGTCACCTTCTATCTCCAGAACGTGCACGGCATGAGCGCCGTCGACAGCGGTCTCCATCTGCTGCCGCTCACCGGCATGATGATCGTCGGCTCGCCGCTGGCGGGTCTGCTGATCACCAAGGTCGGCCCGCGTATCCCGCTGGCCGGCGGTATGGCGCTCACGGCCGCCGCCATGTTCGGAATGTCCACCCTGGACACCGGCACCGGCAGCCTCGCCATGTCGGTCTGGTTCGCGCTGCTCGGCCTCGGTCTGGCCCCCGTCATGGTGGGCGCGACCGAGGTCATCGTGGGCAACGCCCCGATGGAGCTGTCCGGAGTGGCGGGCGGGCTCCAGCAGTCCGCCATGCAGATCGGCGGCAGCCTCGGTACGGCCGTTCTCGGTGCCGTCATGGCCTCGAAGGTCTCCAACGACCTGCCGGGCAACTGGACCGGCGCCGGTCTGCCGCCGCTGACCTCCGCGCAGGAGGAAGCGGCGGCCGAGGCGGTCCAGGTCGGTGTGCCCCCGGTGGCACCCGGCACCCCGGCCGAGATCGCCGAGAAGATCACGGGCGTCGCCCACGACACGTTCATGTCCGGCATGGGGCTGGCCTGTCTGGTCGCGGCCGGTGTCGCGACCGTGGCGATCTTTGTCGCGCTGCTGACGAAGCGTGGAGACAACGCGGACGCGGCGGGCGGAGGGGTGCACATCTGACGTCAGCCACCTGGTGACACGACGTCAACTCAGCGCCTGAGACAGCCCTGCCGGAAGGTTCCGGCGGGGCTGTCCCCTATCCGGGTGGAGGGTGCCGTACCCCCTTCCCGAGGCCAAGCGTCGCAGGTCAGAGTGGTGCTGACCGATTTCGTCACACACACGGGGACCGATCCGTATGCGCAAGATCATGCTCATGCTCAGCACTCTGCTCGGCGTCATGCTCATCACACCGTCGGCCGTCGCCGGGGCGGCCCCGCCGCCACGGCTCGGCGCGTGCGCCACGGGTGAGTTGTGTCTCTGGGAGAGGACGGACTTCCAGGGCGCGCGGCAGACGCGTGAACTGTCCGGTACGGAGACCGGGAGCTGTGTGCCGCTCGCGCGGGGGACGACGGCCGAGTCACTGGCCAACCGCACCGGCCGGAATGTGACCACGTATCAGTCCGCGGAGTGCGAGGAGACGGGGGAGTTCGAGACCTATCCGGGCAAGGGCACCTGGGTGCCGGGCTCGCCGCACCGGGTACGGGCCTTCAAGCTGTGGGAACGCTGACCGCCGGAGCGGCGGCCGTGAAACGGGCCGAGGGCGGCGGGACCGACCGGTCCCACCGCCCTCGGACGCTCGTCCGCGAACAGCTGTCAGGCGTCTCCGCCCGCCGTGCCCGGGTCGGCGGCCGACGCGTCCAGCAGCCGGTAGCGGTCCACCGCCTGCTTCAGCACCGAACGGTCGACCTTGCCCTCCTTCGCCAGCTCGGTCAGCACCCCGAGGACGACCGACTGCGCGTCGATGTGGAAGAAGCGACGGGCCGCGCCGCGTGTGTCCGCGAAGCCGAAACCGTCCGCGCCCAGCGACTGGTACGCGCCGGGAACCCAGCGCGCGATCTGGTCGGGCACGGAACGCATCCAGTCGGAGACCGCCACGAACGGCCCCTCCGCGCCGGACAGCTTCCGGGTCACATACGGGACGAGCTGCTCCTCCTCCGGGTGGAGCAGATTGTGCCGCTCCACCTCGACGGCCTCACGGCGCAGCTCGTTCCAGGAGGTCGCGGACCAGACGTCGGCCCTGACGTTCCACTCCTCGGCGAGCAGCCGCTGAGCCTCCAGCGCCCACGGCACGGCCACCCCGGACGCCAGGATCTGCGCCGGGATCGCGCCCCGCTCGCCACGCCTGAAGAGATGGATCCCCTTGAGGATGCCCTCCACGTCGACATCGGCCGGCTCGGCGGGGTGCTGGATCGGCTCGTTGTAGACGGTGAGGTAGTAGAAGACGTCCTGGCTCTCCCCGGGGGCGGCCTGTCCGTACATCCGGCGCAGACCGTCCTTGACGATATGCGCGATCTCGAAGCCGTACGCCGGGTCGTAGGCGACACAGGCCGGGTTGGTCGAGGCCAGCAGATGCGAATGGCCGTCCGCGTGCTGGAGACCCTCACCGGTCAGCGTCGTACGTCCGGCGGTCGCGCCCAGGACGAAGCCCCGGGCGAGCTGGTCCGACATCTGCCAGAACTGGTCGCCGGTCCGCTGGAAACCGAACATCGAGTAGAAGACATAGACCGGGATCAGCGGCTCGCCATGGGTGGCGTACGCCGAGCCCGCCGCGATCAGCGAGGCCGTACAGCCCGCCTCGGAGATGCCGTCGTGCAGCATCTGGCCGGTCGGCGACTCCTTGTACGCGAGGAGCAGCTCGCGGTCCACGGCCTCGTACTGCTGGCCCAGCGGGTTGTAGATCTTGGCGCTCGGGAAGAACGAGTCCATACCGAACGTGCGGTACTCGTCGGGGGCGATCAGCACGAAGCGCTTGCCGATCTCCTTGTCCCGCATCAGGTCCTTGAGCAGCCGGACGAACGCCATGGTGGTGGCGATCGACTGCTGCCCCGAGCCCTTCCTGACCGCCGCGTAGGTCTTGTCCTCGGGCAGGTTCAGCGGCTTCGCCCGTACGACCCGGGTCGGTACGTACCCGCCCAGCGACTTGCGCCGGTCGTGCATGTACTGGATCTCCTCGGAGTCCCGGCCGGGGTGGTAGTACGGCGGCAGGCCGTCCTCCAGCTCCCTGTCCGTGATCGGGAGGTGCAGCCGGTCGCGGAAGCCCTTGAGGTCGGAGACCGTCAGCTTCTTCATCTGGTGGGTCGCGTTGCGGCCCTCGAAGTTCGGCCCGAGGGTCCAGCCCTTGACCGTCTGCGCCAGGATCACCGTCGGCTGGCCCTGGTGGGCCTTGGCCGCCGCGTACGCCGCGTAGACCTTCCTGTGGTCGTGACCGCCGCGGCCGAGATGCAGGATCTGGTCGTCGGACATGTGCTCGACCATGGCGCGCAGCCGCTGGTCGTCCCCGAAGAAGTGCTCGCGGATGTACGAGCCGGTCTCGGTGGCGTACGTCTGGAACTGCCCGTCCGGCGTGGTGTTCAGCCGGTTGACCAGGACGCCGTCCCTGTCCTGCGCCAGCAGCGGGTCCCAGGAGCGGTCCCAGACCAGCTTGATGACATTCCAGCCCGCGCCGCGGAACTGGGACTCCAGCTCCTGGATGATCTTGCCATTGCCGCGTACCGGGCCGTCGAGCCGCTGGAGGTTGCAGTTCACGACGAAGGTCAGATTGTCCAGGCCTTCACGGGCGGCGATGGAGAGCTGGCCCAGCGACTCGGGCTCGTCCATCTCGCCGTCGCCGAGATACGCCCAGACATGCGAGGCGGAGGTGTCGGCGATGCCGCGCGCCTCCATATAGCGGTTCATCCTGGCCTGGTAGATCGCGCCGAGCGGGCCGAGGCCCATCGAGACGGTCGGGAACTCCCAGAAGTCCGGCATCAGCCGCGGATGCGGGTAGCTGGACAGTCCGTACGGCGCCTTCGACTTCTCCTGGCGGAACGCGTCGAGCTGCGTCTCGCTCAGCCGGTCCAGCAGAAAGGCACGGGCGTAGATGCCGGGAGAGGCATGGCCCTGGAAGAAGATCTGGTCGCCGCCGTCGCCACGGTCCTTGCCCCGGAAGAAGTGGTTGAAGCCCACATCGTAGAGCGAGGCGGAGGAGGCGAAGGTGGCGATGTGCCCGCCGACGCCGATCCCCGGACGCTGTGCGCGCGAGACCATCACGGCGGCGTTCCAGCGGGTCGCGTTGAGGATCTTGCGCTCGATCTCCTCGTTGCCGGGGAAGAACGGCTCGTCCTTGGTGGCGATCGTGTTGACGTAGTCCGTGCTGCGCATCTCGGGCACGGCCACGCGCTTCTCACGGGCGCGCTCGATCAGCCGGAGCATCAGATAGCGGGCGCGCTCACGGCCCCGCTCGTCGACAGCGGCGTCGAGCGAGTCGAGCCACTCCTGGGTCTCTTCGGGATCGAAGTCCGGGACCTGGCTGGGCAGGCCGCCAATGATGATCGGGGTGCGATCGGATCCGGAAGCCACGCTTGTCCTTCGCTGTTCGGTCGTGTCGTGCCCTGCACACGGTCGATGCGGTGCACGCCGTCGGAATACTGGTGCCACGCGAGCCCGGGGATCCGGGGGTGTCTCACCGGAGCCCCCCGGGAGTGGGCACGCACGCCGCCTCCATCGTGTACCGCTGTGGAGGAAACGTCATCTCTACCGCGGGGTAACCAGGTGTATCCGGAGAATTCCGCCCCGTTCCCGGATTCCGCCTCGGTCAAATCGCAACCTTACGCCCAACCCGTCTATGTGTTTCGTTCGGCCGTTCGGACCTGATTGGCGTACTGAACCGGCATAACATGGCGAAGGAGGAGGAAACGTATGGCCCGCGTTACAGGAGACGGTGGCGAAGTGACAGGAGATGCGGCGAAGAGGCCGGGAACGTCACCGTTTCGGCGGTCTCGGCGGCCGGGTACTTGCGCGATCCGCCCCGCCCGTGTGGACTACGGCCAATGCCCCGCGTACGCGCGGGTCTGAAGCATTTTCCGAAACATGATCAGGAGGCAATCCGTGAGCGCGACCGCGGACCACGCGGAGGAACGGACCAACCTTGCCGCACGGCTGGGGTTCGAACCCGGACAGGTGGTCCAGGAGATCGGCTACGACGACGACGTCGAGCAGGAGCTCCGCGAGTCCATCGAGGCTGTTATTGGCCAGGAGCTCGTCGACGAGGACTACGAGGACGTGGCCGACGCCGTCCTGCTGTGGTTCCGTGACGAGGACGGCGACCTTACGGACGCGCTGGTGGACGCCATCGGTCTGATCGAGGAGGGCGGAGCGGTCTGGCTGCTGACGCCCAAGACCGGCCGTGATGGCTACGTCGAACCGAGCGACATCAACGAGGCCGCCCAGACCGCGGGCCTGTCCCAGACCAAGAGCATCAACGCCGGCAAGGACTGGACCGGCAGCCGGCTCGTCACTCCCAAGGCGGCGAAGTCGAAGCGCTGACCCCGGGCGCCCGGTGAGGGCGCGAGACGCGGCAGCACCTGCCAAGCAGCCTTGACGGCCCCCGCCGACCTCAGTCGGCGGGGGCCTCGCGCGTCCGGGCCGCCTCGTGCGTCCGGGCGGGCCGCGCGAGGGCGCCGCCGCGCGCTCCATGGGGAGGCCGGTACCGATTTCGGAGCACCTGGGATGATCCGGCCCCTTCCGCGGGACCACGGCCTAGGCTGGTCGCTCACGGACGGCACAGGGCCGGCGACGTGAAAGGACGTATCCCATGGCGATCGAGGTCGGCGCTCCCGCCCCGGACTTCGAACTCAAGGACAACCACGGGCGGACCGTGCGTCTGTCGGACTTCCACGCGGCCGGGGACGGTGCGGACGGTCCGGGCGACGGCGGCAAGAACGTGGTGCTGCTCTTCTATCCCTTCGCCTTCACCGGGGTCTGCACGGGCGAGCTGTGCGCGCTCCGGGACGAGCTGCCCTCCTTCGTCAACGAGGACACCCAGCTCCTCGCCGTCTCGAACGACTCCATCCACACCCTGCGCGTCTTCGCCGAACAGGAGGGCCTGGAGTATCCGCTGCTGTCGGACTTCTGGCCGCACGGCGAGGTCTCGCGCGCGTACGGCGTCTTCGACGAGGAGAAGGGATGCGCGCTGCGCGGGACGTTCATCCTGGACAAGGAGGGCGTCGTGCGCTGGAGTGTCCTCAACGGTCTGCCGGACGCCAGGGACCTCGGCGACTACATCAAGGCGCTCGCCGCTCTCTGAGCGCTCCCCGGACCGGTACGGCCGGCCACCGGGAAACCGGTACGCCGACCACCGGGCGCGCGCCGTACCGGGCGGGCCACCCGGGCCGGAATCCGGGTCCGGCCCGGTGAAATCGCACAGTGGTGGGGAACCGGTCACTAGGATCCAGTCGTTGATCCGATGCCAACGCTTCAGGGGCGTGCGACCGCGGCGTCAGCCGCCGGCCGGCGGCGGCACCGCCGGTCCACGGTCGCCGGCCCCGAGAAACCAAAAGGAGGACTCGTGGGAGTCAGCCTCAGCAAGGGCGGAAACGTCTCGCTGACCAAGGCCGCGCCCAACCTGACCGCGGTCACCGTGGGTCTGGGCTGGGACGTCCGTACGACCACCGGCAGTGACTTCGACCTCGACGCCAGCGCCCTGCTGACCAACGCCGAGGGCAAGGTCGCCGTCGACGGCAACTTCGTCTTCTTCAACAACCTCAAGAGCCCCGACGGCTCCGTCGAGCACACCGGCGACAACCTCACCGGTGAGGGCGAGGGCGACGACGAGGCGATCAAGGTCAATCTGGCCGCGGTCCCCGCCGATGTCGACAAGATCGTGTTCCCCGTCTCGATCTACGAGGCGGAGAGCCGCCAGCAGTCCTTCGGCCAGGTGCGCAACGCGTTCATCCGCGTCGTCAACCAGGCCGACAACAACGAGCTGGCGCGGTACGACCTGAGCGAGGACGCCTCGACGGAGACCGCGATGGTCTTCGGCGAGCTGTACCGCAATGGCGCGGAGTGGAAGTTCCGCGCCATCGGCCAGGGGTACGCCTCGGGGCTGCGCGGTATCGCGCAGGACTTCGGCGTCAACGTCTGAACCGCTCGTCCTTCCGTGTCCGGCGCCGCACTTTTCTGTGCGGCGCCGTACGCGTCTCGGATTCGCTCCCGGATTCGTGCGCGCATCGGTACGACGGGAGCGGCATGAACAAGGTTTGAAGGGGCAGGACGTCAGGCGCGTCTTGACCTCGCTGCACCGCACCACATCACCTCGGGGAGGACTCACCATCATGGGCGTCACACTCGCCAAGGGAGGCAATGTCTCCCTCTCCAAGGCCGCACCCAATCTCACCCAGGTGCTGGTCGGGCTCGGCTGGGATGCGCGATCCACCACCGGAGCGCCCTTCGACCTCGACGCCAGCGCCCTGCTGTGCCAGTCGGGGCGGGTGCTCGGCGACGAGTGGTTCATCTTCTACAACAATCTGACGAGCCCGGACGGATCCGTCGAGCACACCGGTGACAATCTGACGGGTGAGGGCGACGGCGACGACGAGTCCCTGATTGTCGACCTCTCCAAGGTGCCGGCCAACTGCGACAAGATCGTCTTTCCGGTCTCGATCCATGAGGCCGACAATCGCGGCCAGACATTCGGGCAGGTCAGCAATGCCTTCATCCGGGTGGCCAATCAGGCCGACGGCCAGGAACTGGCGCGGTACGACCTGAGTGAGGACGCCTCCACGGAAACGGCGATGATCTTCGGCGAGCTGTACCGCTATGGCGGTGAGTGGAAGTTCCGGGCCGTGGGACAGGGGTACGCGTCGGGGCTGCGGGGCATCGCCCTAGACTTCGGGGTCAACGTTTCGTAAAGCGGTAGTCTGCACGGGGGAAAACCCGTTAATCACCAGATGAGGTAGCCAGTGATCCTGAAAACCTTCGGCTGGTCGTTCGCCATCACGGCGGTCGGCCTCGCCTTCGCGGCCTGGCAGTGGGGGTGGGAGGCGTTCGGGATCGTACTGATCCTGTCGATCCTTGAGATCTCGCTGTCGTTCGACAACGCGGTTGTCAACGCCGGAGTCCTGAAGAAGATGAATGCCTTCTGGCAGAAGATCTTCCTTACGGTCGGCATCCTCATCGCGGTGTTCGGTATGCGACTGGTGTTCCCCGTCGTGATCGTGGCCATCAGCGCCAAGGTCGGGCCGATCGACGCCGTACAGCTCGCGCTCGACGATCCGGAGCGGTACAAGTCCCTGGTCACCGACGCTCATCCGGCCATCGCCGCCTTCGGCGGTATGTTCCTGTTGATGATCTTCCTCGACTTCATCTTCGAGGAGCGGGACATCAAGTGGCTGGGCTGGCTGGAGCGTCCGCTGGCCAAGCTCGGCAAGGTCGACATGCTGTCGGTCTGCATCGCGCTGATCGTTCTTCTGGCCACGGCACTGACCTTCGCCACCCACGCCCACACCAGCACCGGCTATCAGGACAAGTCCTCGACCGTGCTGCTCGCCGGTGTCGCGGGGCTGATCACCTATCTCGTCGTCGGCGGTCTCTCGGGCTACTTCGAGAACCGGCTGGAGGAGCAGGAGGAGCAGGAACAGGAGGAGGAGGAGAAGGCCAAGGCCGAGGGCAAGAGCGTCTCGGCGGTCGGGCTGGCCGGCAAGGCGGCGTTCTTCCTCTTCCTCTATCTGGAGGTGCTGGACGCGTCCTTCTCCTTCGACGGAGTCATCGGCGCCTTCGCCATCACCAACCACATCTTCTGGATGGCGCTGGGCCTCGGTATCGGCGCGATGTACGTCCGGTCCCTCACTGTCTACCTCGTCCGCCAGGGCACTCTGGACGACTACGTGTATCTGGAGCACGGCGCGCACTACGCGATCGGTGCGCTGGCCGTGATCCTCCTGGTCACCATTGAGCACTCGATCAATGAAGTCATCACCGGTCTGATCGGTGTTGTCCTGATTGCTGCCTCTTTCTGGTCATCGGTGCGCAGGAACAGAGCGCTGGAAGCGGCGGGCGGCGACAAGGACCCCGATGACGACAAGGCGGCGCTGAGCGTCTGAGGTGGCGTCGTACGGCTGAGCCGTGCGCCGGTGAGCCCTCTGGTGAGCCGGTCCTCCGAGGTGTGACCCGGAGGGGATTTCGGGAACGCTCTGGACGGGGCGGCCGTGAGGCGGAAGCCTGACGGCCGCCCCGTTGTTCCGTGTGCTGGTGGCGAGTTGACGACAGGGGTGGGCGGGCATGGCCTTCTGGGACAATCTGTGGCAGGGAAGGGCGTCGAATTTCGATTCGGGGAGCGCCGGGTCCAACTCCATCGAGCTGACCAAGCGACGTCCTTCGGTCTCGCTCTCCAAGCAGGGCGCGGCCACGGGCAATCTGCGGGTCAACCTCTCCTGGCGGATGCGTACGTCCGACATAGAGGACCGGTCCCGGCAGAACAGCTCGCTGCTGCGGCACCCGTTCAAGCTCTTCAAGCCCGATGTGGTGCAGGCCCACACCCAGGGCATGGTCAATGTGGACCTCGATCTGGGCTGTATGTACGAGCTGACCGATGGCAGCAAGGGCGTGGTGCAGCCACTGGGCGACTTCCTCGGGGATCTCAACGACGCGCCGTACGTCAAGCTCAGCGGCGACGACAGGTTCGGCTCCGGCTCCGGCGAGACGATCTATGTCAATCTCGATCACTGGGAGAAGATCAAGCGGCTGCTGGTCTTCGTCTACATCTACGACCAGACGCCGGCCTTCGACCGTACGCACGCCCATGTGACCCTCTACCCGAGCAGCGGTCCCCGGGTCGAGATCGCACTCGACGAGGACGCGCCGCAGGCCCGCTCCTGCGCGGTGTTCTCGGTGGAGAACGTCAAGGGGGAGCTGATCGTGCGCCGCGAGGTGAAGTTCGTCTACGGCTTCCAGGCGGAGCTGGACCGGCTGTACGGCTGGGGCCTCCAGTGGGGGCGCGGCTACAAGACGAAGACCTGACCCGGCGGCCCCGGTGCTACTGGCGGACGAGGCCCCGGCGTCACTGGCGGATGAACTGCGGTCCCATCGGGGGCAGCCGGAAGTTCGGATCGGGCGCGGGAGCCGCCGCGGCGGCGGGCTGCGGATAGCCGTAGGCGGGCTGCGGCCGGGGCGCCGCCACCGGCTGCGGATAGCCGTAGGTGGGCGGTGCCGAGGGCAGCGCGGGCTGCGGGTAGCCGTACGCGGGCGCCATCGGCTGGGTGGGCGGCTGGGCCGGGGGCGGCGGCACCTGCGGCGGGACCTGTACGGGCGGCTCGGCGACCAGCGTGGCGCCGGGATCGGGCGAGGGGGCGCGGGCGGGCGACTGCTCGTCCGCGGACTCCTCCGTCTCGTCCACCGAGATGCCGAACGCGGTGGCCAGACCGACCAGACCGGTCGGATACCCCTGGCCCACCGCGCGGAATTTCCAGCCTTCCCCGCGCCGGTACAGCTCACCGCAGATGATCGCGGTCTCCTCGCCGGTCTCCGGCCGTACGTCGAAGACCGCCAGCGGCTCACCGTCGGCCGAGCCCGCGTCGTAGAGCAGGATCCGCAGATCACTGACATGCTGGAAGCTCGCGCCGTCGGAGGAGGCCGCGAGCACCACCTGGTCGACGGAGGCGTCGAGGGCGGCGAGATCGGCCTCGACGGTATCGGTCAGCGCCTCGCCGACCTGCTTCTTGGGCAGCCGCCGGACCACCCCCGACGGATGCCGGGGCTGGTTGTAGAAGACGAAGTCCTCGTCGGAACGCACCCGGCCGCCGGGCCCGAGCAGCAGGGCGGAGGCATCCACATCCGGGACCCCGGCACCCGGGGACCACCGCAGCACGGCTCGTACGGCCATGGCGTCGAGGGGGACGTTCGAGCCCTTCAGCATCGCGTGCGTCATGCCAGTCATCCTGCCTTCCCGTCACCCGTACGGACAACGCGGGGGCGGCCCGAACCATCCACTACATCAAGGACATGGGCGCGAAGCGGACGAGTTACCTGGATTTCATGAGCCGTGGGAACTCTTGACACCAGTCCGTACGTACTATTACCGGCCACATGCCCAACCGGCCACATCGGCAGTACGGGGGATTCACATGCGTCATTTCGGGCATATCCCGCCCGCTGCCCGGGAGGGTCTGTTCCATCAGGAGCCGTGCGAGTTCACCGCGGGCTCTCCGGCCTCTCTCCTGGCGGCAGCTCTCGGGGCCACGCTCTACTGCCCGGCCACCCGGCCGCGGCTCGCCGACGACGTGGTGAAGCAGACCGGGCGCGGAGTCGTCTCCATGGTGCTCTGCCTGGAGGATTCCATCCATGACTCCGAGGTCGAGTCGGCCGAGGCCAATCTCGTCCGGCAGTTCGCCGATCTCGACGAGCGGGGCGCCGCCACACCGCTGCTCTTCATCCGGGTCCGTGAACCGGGACAGATTTCCGATCTCGCCCGGCGGATGGGCTCCTCGATCCATCTGCTGTCCGGATTTGTACTGCCGAAGTTCACCGAGGAGCGCGGGACACCCTTTCTGGAGGCGCTCGCGGAGGCGGAGAGTGCCACCGGCCATCAGCTCTACGCGATGCCGGTGCTGGAATCGCCCGAGCTGCTGCATCTGGAGACCAGGACCAAGACCCTCACCGGGATCGCCAACGCCGTCGACAAGTACCGCGACCGTGTGCTCGCGCTGCGGCTCGGTGTCACCGACTTCTGTTCCGCGTACGGGCTGCGCAGATCGCCCGATATGACCGCGTACGACGTGCGCATCGTGGCGGGCGTCATCGCGGACGTGGTCAATGTGCTGGGACGCGCGGACGGCTCGGGCTTCACGATCACCGGCCCGGTGTGGGAGTACTTCCGGTTGCAGGAACGTATGTTCAAGCCCCAGCTGCGGCGCAGCCCGTTCCTCGAAGGCCGCGCGGAGGAGCTGCGTACGGCCCTGATCGAGCACGACATCGACGGGCTGCTGCGCGAGATCGAACTCGACCGGGCCAACGGGCTGCTGGGCAAGACCTGTATCCATCCCTCCCATGTGCCGCCCGTCCACGCGCTGTCGGTGGTCAGCCATGAGGAGTTCAGCGACGCCCGGGACATCCTGCGGCCGGAGCGGGACGGGGGCGGGGTGCTGCGCTCGGCGTACACGAACAAGATGAACGAGGTGAAGCCCCACCGCGCCTGGGCCGAGCGCACGCTTCAGCGGGCCGAGGTCTTCGGGGTCGCGCGCGAGGACGTCGGGTTCGTGGAGCTGCTCACCGCCGGTCTGGGCGAATGAGCGGGCTGGAACGGTCCGTGGAGACGGATGTGGAGACGGCTGTGGAGACAGCCGTGGAGGCGTCCGTGAGTGCGGTGGTGATGTCCCCGGGGAAGGATCCGGTGGGGATGTCCGCGGGCAGGGAGGGGAACACCGGGATGGTCTGGTCGGGCACCTGGGTCGCCGAGCGGCTCGGAGTCCAGCTCGCGGGCGGCGAGGGACTGAGGGATCTGCTGGGACTGGCCCTGCGCCGCAACCCCAAGCGGGCCCATCTCCTTGTCTCGAATGTGCTGGGCAAACATGTACCGCAACGGCCTCATGTCGTATACGGGACAGGCGTCGAACTGGGCGAGCGGGTACGGGAACTGCTCGGCGCGGAGGTGGCGCGCGCGGTCGTCCTCGGCTACGCGGAGACCGCGACCGGCCTCGGCCACGCGGTCGCGGACGGGGTGCGGCACGCGCCGTATCTCCACTCCACGCGCCGGCCGGTGCCGGGGGTGGCGCGGGCGGGCGGTTTCGAGGAGTCGCACTCGCACGCCACCTCGCATCTGCTGCTGCCCGAGGACCCCGCGCTGCTCGCCTCGGACGGCCCGCTGGTCCTCGTCGACGACGAGTTCTCCACGGGGAACACCGTCCTCAACACCATCCTCGCGCTCCATGAGCGCTATCCGCGCGGGTGGTATGTGATCGTCGCCCTGGTCGACATGCGCTCGACGGCCGACCAGGGCCGGCTGGCGGACTTCGCCGAACGGATCGGTGCGCGCGTGGATCTGATCACGCTCGCCTCGGGGACGGTGCTCCTGCCGGACGGTGTGCTGGAGAAGGGCCGTGCGCTGGTCGCGGAACACGAGAGCGCGGCGTCGACGCCGAGCGCGCCGGGGGCCGGGGCGGTACGGGTGGAGCTGGACTGGCCGGCCGGGGTACCGGACGGCGGGCGTCATGGCTTCACCCCGGCCCACCGGGCCCGGCTGGAGTCCGCGCTGCCCGCCCTGGCCGCGGCCCTGGCCGACCGGCTCGAAGGCGCCGGGCGGGTCCTCGTCCTCGGCTTCGAGGAGCTGATGTACGCCCCGCTGCGGCTGGCCGAGGCGCTGGAGCGCGTCTCCGACGCGCAGGTGCGGTACTCCACCACCACCCGGTCCCCGGTGCTCGCCGTGGACGACCCCGGATACGCCATACGCAGCCGTCTCGTCTTCCCCGCCCATGACACCGCCGCCTTCCCGGACGGGGACGGCACCGGCGACCGGTACGCCTACAACGTCGCGGGCGGTGGCTTCGACGCCGTGGTCGCGGTGGTCGACTCCCTCGCGGACTCGCCGGAGTTGCACGGCCCGGACGGACTGCTGGCTCAACTCGCCGTCCACATACCGCGCGTGGTCCTGGCGGTCGTGCCCGCGTACCTCCCGGGATCCGTCAACGGCGCCTCCGCCCGCGACGCCTCCGCCCGCGGTGCTTCTCCGTACGCCCTCTCCCCGTACGCCCTCTCCCCGTACGCCCCCTCTTCGCACGACGCCGAACGGCAGGAACCCCCCATGCTGCCCGAACCCCTTCGCGGGCCCGCCTTCTCCTCCTACGCGCCCGAGGACGTGGGCTGGCTCCTCCAGGACCTCTCCGACGTGGAACTGGAGGCCCCCACGGAGGAGCGCGAGGAGGCGATCCAGAGCGGCGGCGCGCACTACGCCGAATCCCTCCCGGTCGAGTACCAGCCGAGCGCCGAGTACCAGGAGCTGTTCCTCTCCGCCCTGGAGTCCTCGGCGGCCCGGATCGCGCACGCCGTCGGCACCGTCACCGAGACCGTGCTCGCCGAGCGGACCTCCCGTCCCGTCCTGGTCTCCCTGGCCCGCGCCGGCACCCCCGTCGGCGTACTGATGCGCCGCTGGGCCCAGCGGCGGCACGGCCTGGACCTGCCGCACTACGCCGTCTCCATCGTGCGCGGCCGGGGCATCGACACCAACGCCCTGCGCTGGCTCGCCACCCATCACGACCCCGCCGACGTCGTCTTCGTCGACGGCTGGACGGGCAAGGGCGCGATCACCCGCGAACTGGCCGACGCCCTGGCCGGGTTCGAGCGCGCCAACCCCCGGTTCACCGGTTTCAGCCCCGAGATCGCCGTCCTCGCCGACCCGGGCGGCTGTGTGCGGACCTACGGCACCCGCGAGGACTTCCTCATCCCCTCCGCCTGCCTCAACTCGACGGTCTCCGGGCTGATCTCCCGTACCGTCCTGCGGGCCGACTTGGTCGGACCGTACGACTTCCACGGCGCCAAGCACTACCGCGAACTCGCCGGCGCCGATGTCTCGATCCACTTCCTGGACACCGTCGCGGCCCACTTCGGGGAGGTCGTGGACGCCGTGGACGCGGAGGTCAAGGAACTGCTCGCGGCGGACCGGGCGCCCACCTGGGAGGGCTGGGCTGCGGTCGAGCGGATCAGCGAGGAGTACGGCATCCACGATGTGAACCTCGTCAAGCCGGGCGTCGGCGAGACGACCCGGGTCCTGCTGCGCCGGGTGCCCTGGAAGATCCTCGCCCAGCGCGGCGCGGGCCAGGACCTCGACCATGTCCGGCTGCTGGCGCGGCAGCGGGGCGTGCCGGTGGAGGAGACCGACGGTCTTCCGTACACCTGCGTCGGGCTGATCCACCCGAAGTACACCCGTGGCGCGACCGGAGCGGACGGCAAGGCGGTGACCGCGCCGTGAACGCCCATACGGTCGTGAGCGCCCGCACGCCCGACGAAGCCCCGGTCCTGGTCGCGAGCGATCTGGACCGTACGCTCATCTACTCGGCCGCCGCGCTCCAGCTCCCGATGCCGGACGCCGAGGCACCGCGGCTGCTCTGCGTCGAGGTGTACGGGAGCAAGCCGCTGTCGTACATGACGGAGACGGCGGCCGGGCTGCTCGAACGGCTCGCCCGTACGGCCCTCTTCGTGCCGACCACCACCCGCACCCCGGAGCAGTACGGGCGGGTCCATCTGCCGGGTCCCGCGCCGCGGTTCGCGATCTGCGCCAACGGCGGGCGTCTCCTGGTCGACGGTGTGTCCGACCCGGACTGGCAGGACCGGGTGGCCGACCGGCTCGCCGACGAGTGCGCCCCCCTCGCCGAGGTCCGGGCCCATCTGCTCGCCGCCGCCGACCCGGCGTGGCTCCTCAAGGAGCGGATCGCGGAAGACCTCTTCGCCTATCTGGTCGTCGACCGCGCTCTGCTGCCGCGGGGCTGGGTGAAGGAACTCTCCGAGTGGGCGCGGGGGCGCGGCTGGACGGTCTCTCTCCAGGGCCGCAAGATCTACGCCGTACCGCGCCCGCTCACCAAGAGCGCCGCGATGCGCGAGGTCGCCCGCAGGACGGGAGCCGGACTCACCCTCGCCGCCGGGGACTCACTGCTCGACGCCGATCTGCTGCTGGCCGCGGACCTGTCCTGGCGCCCGGGGCACGGCGAACTCGCCGACACGGGCTGGAGCGCTCCGCACGTGGACGTACTGGAGGAGACGGGCGTCGCGGCGGGCGAGGAGATCCTGCGCCGCTTCGGTGCCGCGGTGGCCCGGGGCCTGGCGCGCGACGGCGCGCGGGACGGCACGGAGGACAGCTCGGCGGACGACGGCTCGCGGGACGCGGCCTGACCGTCGCGCCGCGCCGTACGCGTACGCTCGCTCCCCGCCCCGCGCGTACGGTCGACAGCTCAAGCGCAGCGTACGGTCGACAGCTCAGCCGCAGCAGCCACCGCCGCAGCATCCTCCGCCACCGCCGGTCGCGGGGGCCGGACCGGGGGAGCCGGCGGATCCGGCCCTGGCGGTGCCGCCGACCGCGACGGTGGAGAGGAGCTTCACGGTGTCGTCGTGGCCCGAGGGGCATGCCGCCGGGGCGGCGGACTCGGACATCGGGCGGGAGAGCTCGAAGGTGTCACCACAGGAGCGGCAGCGGTACTCGTAGCGAGGCATGGCCTCAGGCTATCCGGCGGGGGCGGCGGACGGGAACGGCTCAGCGACCGGGGCCGGATTCAGCGACCGGGACCGGAGTCCTGGCGCCCGGAGCCCTGGCCGTGGCCCTGGTACGGCTCCGGGCCCCGGTACGGCTCGGGTGGCTGCTCATGCTCGTACTGATAGCCGTGACCGTGCAGATGCCCGTAGCCATGGCCATGGCTCCGTACGTGTTCGATCTTGGCGCGCAGGCGCCGTTCGTGCTCCGCCTGCTCGGGATGGCGGGCCCGCCAGTAGGGATTGTCGTGCGGCAGGCTGCCGCTGACTCTTCCGTACATGCCGAAGAACATCAGCAGCAGCCCCACCACGAAGCTGAACAGCACGTTCGGCATATGGAAGGCGAGGAAGTTGTAACTGGTGTCCAGCAGCGCGAGATTGACGAAGCCGCTGGCGATGAAGAGGACCCCGAGGACCATGTTCAGGGTGGAGGCGAGATTACCGCCGACCACCATTCCGGCCAGGAGCAGCAGCCCGACACAGATGGACAGCACGCTCAGCGCGCCATTGGTGTTCAGACCCGCGACCCTGTCGCCGCCGGTGTCGAAGAAGCCGATCTTGTTGATCAGTCCGAGAATGCCGAAGACGATCAGGATCAGACCCATCACTCCGGCGCCGATCCGGTAGATCTGGTTCAGCCGGTGGTCGACGGGGAGCTGTTCATCGAGCCTGACACGCCGCCGATGGGGGCGGCGGAGCGCTTGGGTGGCCATCAGTGGCCTCCTTTGGCGTTCGCGTAGTACCCACCAGCATCCGCCCACCCCGGGCCGGGGACAAATCAGGCGCCGTGCCCGGCCGCCGCGCCGCGCTCCTCGCGGATGTCCGAGACCACCCGCGCCACGGTGTTCCGTACGGCCTCGGTCTCGGTCAGGAAGTGCCAGTAGTCGGGATGGCGCCCCTCCAGCGCCTCCACCGCGCGCTCCAGTCTGGCCACCGAGTCGTCCAGGGGACGGGCGTGCCGGGGCTCGGGCGTATGGCGTCCGCTCATGGCCAGGCGCTGGGCGTCCCGGATCGCGAAGCGCGTACGGTCGATCTCCTGCTGGGGGTCCTTCGACACGGCGTTCAGCCGCCGCAGCCGGTCACCGGCGGCGGAGACCGCCTCGTCCGTGCCGTTCAGCAGGGCCCGTGCCGTACTGAGCAGCGAGGTCGCGTCCGCCCACCGCTGCTCCTCGCGCGCCTTGACCGCTTCCTTCAGCTTCTCCTCGGCCTGGTGGACGCCGGCCGCGGCATGGTCGGGGACATGCTGGAGGTCCTGCCAGCACGCGGCGGTGAAACGGCGGCGCAGCTCGCTGAGGACGGGCTCCACGGCGCCGGCGCGGGTCGTCAGGGCCTGGGCGCGGGTGCGCAGCGAGACCAGCCTGCGGTCTGTCTCCTGGGCGCGCTCGGGCAGCCGCTCCGCCTCGACCCGTACGGCCTCGGCGTCGCGCAGCACCCGGTCGGCGCGCTGGAGCGTCTCCGCCACACCGTGCTGTCCCGCGCCCTGGTTGAGCTTGGTCAGCTCGGGGCCGAGCGCGGCGAGCCGGGCGGCGAGATCGTCCGCGCGCAGTCCGGAGGCGCGTACCGCGTCGAGAGCGTTGCTCGCGGCGAGAAGCGCCTGCCGCGCCCGCTCCACGGCGGGCGCCAGCCGCGCGAGCTGGGTCTCGGCCTTGTCGAGCAGCGGTCCGAGCCCCCGCTCGAACCGGTCCAGCTCGCCCTTGACCCGGTCCAGGTCCGCCTTGGCCTTGGCCAGCTCGCCCCGGGCCCTGGACGCGACGGAGGGCTCCAGATCGTCGCGGTCCAGGTCGTGCGCGTCGACGGCGGTGATATAGGTGTGGCTCACCTCGTCGATACGCTCCCCCAGCGCCGCGAAGTCGGCGACGGCCTTGCGGGCTCCCGGCGAACTGTCCACCGCCGTGATCGTCTCTATGGAGATCCGCAGATCGCGCTGGGCCGTGTCCAGCTCGTAGAAGGAGGCCGCGGCGGCGTCCTTCGCGGCCTGGGCGTCGGCGCGCTGGCTCTCGCCGCGACCGCCGAACCAGCGCCGCGTACCGCCGCCGGCGAAGGTGGCCGGCAGCGCGGCGACGATCAACGGCACCGGCAGCAGCATCAGCGTGAGGACATCACGGACGGCACTCGCCTTAGCTTGGGCTCTCGCGTGCGGCTGTGCGTGTGTCGCCGTCACATCCCTCTCCCGTGCCGAATCCGCCCTGCCTGGTCCATTCTCCCACCAGGTAAGGACGAACACACGGGCCTGATAGTTCGCGCTTCCCGCGCGCGTTCTCGGGGCGGGCGGGTCCGGGCTCCGGTCCTGGCTCCGGTCCGGGGGTGGTGCCTCAGTCAGCGGTCCGCACGGTGATCTTCCCGTTGTCGCTGCGGGCCTTCACCACATGGGCGCTGTTCCTGTCGGTCCTCACGCTGACGTCGACATCGCCGCTGTCGCTCTTCGCCGTCACCGCGTACGCCGTCTTCGACCTGGGCAGATCGATCTCGATCCGGCCGTTGTCGCTGACGGTCTCCACCGTGTCGGGCACGGCGCTCAGCCCGAGGCGCACGGATCCGTTGTCGGACTTCGCGGCGACGGTCCTGGCGGAGAGGCCCTCCGCCGTGATCCTCCCGTTGTCGCTCTCCAGATCGACGGGCCCGCTGGAGTCCCGGACGGTCACCGATCCGTTGTCCGACGTCAGCTTCAGCCCGGTGTCGAAGCCGGTGGCGACGATCTCGCCGTTGTCCCCGTTCACCGTCACGGCCACCCCGCGCGGCACCCTCACCTCGTGCAGCGCCTCGCAGTCGCTGGCGAGCGCCCGGCATCTCACGTCGAGCGTGAGCCTGTCGTCGGTCATCTTCCAGCGCGCGTCGGGCCCGCTCCCGGCGAACACCCAGCCGGCCACCCGCCGGGTCACCTCGACGCTCTTCACATCGGCGGAGACCAGCTCGACGCCGGAGTCCCCGGCCTCGATCGTCAGCGTCTTCCCGCTCAGCGCGAAGGACTTCTTCTCGGCGGGGGCGTCCGACGCGTCCGTACCGCCGCATCCGCCGACGGCGAGTACGGCGAGAAGGGTCCCGCCGGCGGCGAGAAGCGTACGGGTGCGGTTACGGCGTGCGGCCACGGTGATCGTCCCCCAGGGAGTGCGTGTCCAGTGCGCGTCCCATGCGCGTCCTGGCTGTGCCTTCACGGTAGGGACGAACGACGCGCGGACCGATCCGGCCGCCCACCGTCTCGATGGTGGGGATACCCCCCGTACCGCTTCCGGCCCCTCGTAGCGCTCCTGGCCCGTTTGCGGCCGGGCCCCCTCCGCCATGTACGCTGTTCCCTCATCCACGGGTGCGTAGCTCAGGGGTAGAGCGCTGCTCTTACAAAGCAGATGTCGGCGGTTCGAAACCGTCCGCGCCCACCGTGCTGACCAGAAATGGCAGATGTGGCAGTCGCAGCGAATACGCCTGAGTCCTTCCCGTCGCACACGGGCAGCGGGCGTATCCCCTGGAGCGGTCTGCCCCGGTCCGTGTCGGCCGGGATCGAGGACGTACTCCAGGGCAGGGTGACCGCCGCCCACAGTCAGCAGGGCGGTTTCTCCGACGGTCTCGCGGTCCGGCTGGAGTTGTCCGACGGCCGCAGGGCCTTCGCCAAGGCCGTCGACGCGGTGGCCGCACCGGGGGTGGGGGCCTTCCACCGCAGGGAGATCGGGGTGGCGGGCGGACTGCCCTCCGGAGTGCCCGCGTCCCGGCTGCTGGGGTCCTTCGACGACGGTGAGTGGGTGGCGCTGGTCTTCGAGGACATCGACGGCGCGCTGCCCGCGCAGCCGTGGCGCGAGACCGAACTGGAACGGGTGCTCGACGCCCTCACCGGCCTGGCGGAACGGCTCACGCCCGCGCCCTCGCTCGAACCGGCGCTCGCCGCGCCGCGGTTGGGCGGCTGGGCCCGGCTGGCGGACGATCCCCGGGCGCTGGCGAGGCTGCCCGTGGTCGCGCCGGGAGCCGCCGAGGAGCTGGATCTGCATCTGTCCCTGGAGACGCGTCTTGCCGAGGCGACCGCCGGGGAGACGCTGACGCATGGTGACCTGTATCCGTTCAACGTCCTGCTCACGGCGGACCGTGTCGTCGTCGTGGACTGGCCGCACGCCTGGATCGGGCCCGCCTATGCCGACCTGGTGATGCTCCTCAGCAGCGTGGCGCTCAGCGGGATCGACCCGGAGCCCTTCGCCGTACGGCATCCGCTGCTGACCGGCGTCGAGCCCGAGGCGGTCGACGTTCTCATCTCGGCGCAGGCGGGGTTCCTGCTGTCCATCGCCTGCTCGGTGGATTCGACCGCGGATCCGCGGCTGGTACGCATGATGACGGAACTGGGCCGGGCCTCGCTGCGCTGGCTGTCCATCCGTGGACGGACCAAGGGCTAGCGCCGGAGCCAGCGCCGGAACTTGAGCTGGAGTCAGCGCCGGAGCTGGAGCCAGTGCCAGAGCTGGAGCCAGCGCCGGAGCTGGAGCTAGAGCCAGGTTCCGCGGTTGCGCGCGACTGCGTGGACGGATGCGATCTCGGCCGGTCCGAGGGCGCCCTTGCGGCGTCGGAAGGCCGGGATGTCCCGGTGCTGGATCGCCTCCACGTCCTGTAACGAGGAGACGACCTCGACCTCGGCCGGAGCGACGAACACCAGCACCGGACTCACCGCGACCGGGAAGCCGCACGCCCTGGTCAGCACCCTGGACGCCCTGCGGCCCTCATGCCGGCTGTTGCGTACGTACGGGTGCCCGGGACCGCCGTTGACCTTGACCATGTCGTCGCCCACCCAGACCCGGGCGTCCCGGAAGTGCTTGGTGTTGAGGCAGTAGACGCCCCCGGGCCCGATCAGGAGGTGATCGATGTCCGCGCCGCTCGGCAGCGGGACGGAGTGCAGCGCCAGCCACCCCCGGGCCTTGAGCCGATCGAGCTCGGCACCGACGATCCGCTCCCCGGCGAGCCCCTTCCGCCAGGGGGTACTCGCGTCCTGCTGGCCCGACAGCCGCATCAGCAGCCGGACGAACCAGGACGGGGAGTCCGCCAGCCGCCCGAGCAACTGCGTACCCGGACGGTTCAGGGCCAGATCGTCGGCCGGGGCGGGAGGGGACGGCGGCGCGGGCGGCTCCGGCGCCTGGGACGCGAGGGAGACGGAGGCGGCGAGATAGGGGGCCAGCACATCCAGGACCTGATCCCGGTACGAGACGTCGAGCACTTCGAGATGCCCGGCCCTGCGGTCGTACCACGCGACGCTCTCACCCCCGACGACCCCGACATAGAGCCGGTCGTGCCCGTACCGCTTCCACGGCCTGACCACCAACTCGCCCATTCCCGCCCCCCGGTGACGACGTCACATCCCCCCCGTGATGGGACCAGCTTCCGAGGCGAGCGACAAGAAGGCGTCGGGGAAGGGCCGTTGGAGACCACACGCCCCACCGGCGCGGGACGCGGTGTCCGTGACCTAGCCTTCTTGCTGGGGAGGGGACATGGAATCGCTCGGAGACGCCTACCTTGTCGTCGTATGGGGAGGGCCTGTCGTGGCCGCCCTCCTGTGCGGGCTGGTCGTGCTTCTGATCACCCGCTGGCGGCGGAACGCCATCGCTGAGCTGGAGCGGCGGGACCCGCGCCGCCCGGACGGGCGGGGATAGCGGTCCTGGACCGGTGGACAGGCGGCGTCCCGGAGGGTCGGTCAGGGCAGGGACTGTTCCGCCCAGATGACCTTGCCGTCGGCCGTGTAGCGGGTGCCCCAGCGTTCAGTGAACTGGGCCACCAGGAACAGGCCCCGGCCTCCCTCGTCCGTGGCCGCCGCGTAGCGCAGATGGGGTGAGGTGCTGCTGAAGTCGGAGACCTCGCAGATCAGTGTGCGGTCGCGGAGCAGACGGACGCGGATCGGGCCGAGCGCGTAGCGGATGGCGTTGGTGATCAGTTCGCTGAGGATCAGCTCCGTGGTGTACGCCATCTCCCCCAGGTCCCAGTCCACGAGCTGCCGGACCACGTCGGCCCGTACGTGGGAGACCTCCGAGGGGTGCGCGGGCACCTCCCACTCGGCGATCCGGTCGGGGTGGAGCACGCGCGTACGGGCCACGATGAGCGCGATGTCATCGCTCGGACGGTCCGGCAGCAGCGCTTCGAGCACCGCCGAACAGGTCTCCTCCGGATCTCTGTCCGGGTACGACAGAGCCTCCCGCAGCAGATCGAGCCCGGCGTCGATCTCCCGGTTGCGGTCCTCGATGAGCCCGTCGGTGTACAGCACGAGATGGCTGGCCTCGGGCAGCCGCAGCTCGCACGTCTCGAACGGCAGCCCGCCGAGGCCCAGCGGAGTGCTGGCCGGCAGATCGAGGAACTCCACGCTCCCGTCCGTGTGCACCAGCGCGGGCGGCGGATGGCCCGCCCGTGCCATTGAACAGAGCCGGGTCACCGGATCGTAGATCGCGTAGAGACAGGTCGCGCCCGTGATCATCGCGCCGCCGCCCGCGATCCCCTCGTCGTGGTCGATACGGGTGACCAGATCGTCCAGCAGGGAGAGGATCTCGTCGGGCGGCAGATCGAGCGAGGAGAAGTTGTGGACCGCCGTACGCAGCCGGCCCATCGTCGCCGCCGCGAGCAGACCGTGGCCGACGACATCCCCCACCACCAGCGCCACGCGCGCGCCGGGCAGCGGGATGACATCGAACCAGTCGCCGCCGACCCCCGCCTCCGCCGGCAGATAGCGGTAGGCGACATCGAGCGCGTTCTGGTCCGGCAGCACCTGGGGGAGCAGACTGCGCTGGAGCGTCTCGGCCATGGTGTGCTCGCGGGTGTAGCGCCGCGCGTTGTCGATACAGACCGCCGCGTGGTTGGCCAGTTCCTCCGCGAGCGACACATCCTCGTCCTCGAAGGGCTCGGGCTTCTCGGCGCGCCAGAAGTTGACCATCCCCAGGAGCACTCCCCGGGCCCGCAGGGGCGCGGTGACGAGGGAGTGGACGCCGTATCCCAGGACCCGGCCGGTCGCCTCCGGGTCCTGGGCCCGCCAACCGGTGTCCAGCCGGAGATCGGGCACCACCGTTCCCCGTCCGCTCTCCAGGGTCCAGGCCTGCGGTGTGCTCGAACGGAACTCGATTTCCCTGCCCAGTTCGTAGAAGGGGTGGTCGTCACGGATACCGACGACGGCCGTACGGTGCACCTCGGAGAAGCTGGTCAGCCCCGCCGGTTCCTCGCCGCGCAGAACGGCCTCCGCCAGATCCACGGTGGCGAAGTCGGCGAAGCGCGGGACCGCCACCCGGGCGAGTTCCTCGGCGGTCCTGGTCACATCGAGTGTGGTGCCGATCTCCGTGCTCGCGTCGTACAGCAGCTTGAGCTGCTTCTGCGCCACCTCCGCCCGGCCCGTGAGCACGCGCAGTTCGGTGGAGTCGCGCAGCGTCGCGACACATCCCGGCGGTCCGCCGTTACGGTCGGTGGGGCGGTTGTTCACCACGAGCAGCCGTTCCCCGGTGGCCAGCACCTCGTCGCTGGCGACACGTCCCGAGGCCAGCATGCCGGTCATGACCGGGTCAAGACCGAGCTCCGTGACGGCGCGGCCCTCCGGCCGTGGGGGCAGGCCGAGCAGCCGGATCGCCTCGTCGTTGGCGAGTACGAGCCGGCGCTCGCCGTCGACGATCAGCACCCCCTCCTTCACGACGTGCAGCACCGCGTCGTGGTGGTCGTACATACGCGTCATCTCGATGGGGTCCAGCCCATGCGTCTGACGCCGCAGCCGGCCGCTCACCAGCGCCGTGCCGCCCGTGGCCAGGACGAGCGAGGCGGCGGCGGCCGACAGGAGGATCGGGACCTCACGGGTGGCGAGGCTGTTCACCTTCTCGATGGTGATCCCGGCCGACACCAGACCGACCACTCTGCCGATGGAGTCCTTGACGGGGGTCACCGCCCGCACCGAGGGGCCGAGGGTCCCCGGGACGGTCTCGGTGATCGTCTGCCCCTTCAGGGACGGCCCGATGGTGCCGATGAAGTGCTCGCCGATCCGCTCGGGATTCGGATGGGTGAGCCGGATTCCCTTGGTGTTGATGACGACGACGAAGTCGACGTCGGTGGCTTTGCGGACCGCCTCGGCCCGTGGCTGGAGGATCGCGGTCGGATCGCGCGCGTCCAGGGCGGGCGCGATTCCCGGTGAGTTCGCGAACGAGGTGGCGACGGCGAGACAACGGTTGCGCGCCTCCTCGGTGGTGTCGTGCCGGGACACCAGAAGGAGCGAGACGACGGAGGCGCCGACGAGCAGCAGCACGATCACCAGTTGCAGGACGAACACCTGCCCGGCGACGGTGCGCATGCTCAGCCACGCCTGACCACGCCGCCCCGACGGCGTCCGCGGGGACCGGCGTTCGAGCTTTCCTCGCCACCCGCCTGTTCCGCGCGGGTCCTCCGGCCGCCGACTCCGTGGGCGCCGGTCGGAGCGGGCAGTCAGGACCCGAGCCCAGGATCGACCCGTATGTCGGGTCATGTACATACATCTACACCGCCTGTCCCCACGAGGCGAGCGGGCAACGGGCCCACTCCGCCGCGCCCGGCTCCCGGCTCGGCGGCGGAACGGCCCAGCGGTGGAGCGGCTCGGTGGCGGGTCGGCTCGGTGGAGGGTCGGGTCAGTGGTGGATCGGGAGTTCCGTACGCGTCAGACGCTCGCCCGTGCCGCCCCAGCGCAGGGCGATGATCTCGGCCATGATCGACACCGCCGTCTCCTCCGGGGTACGGCCGCCCAGGTCGAGGCCGATCGGGGCGGAGAGCCGGGCGAGGGCGCTCTCCGGGACGCCGTCCTCGCGCAGCCGGGCCAGCCGGTCCTCGTGGGTGCGGCGGCTGCCCATCGCGCCGATGTAGCGGGCCGGGGTGCGCAGGGCGCGGGCCAGGAGCGGGATGTCGAACTTCGGGTCGTGGGTGAGCACACAGATCACCGTGGACCCGTCCACCGGGTGCTCGTCGAGATAGCGGTGCGGCCACTGGACGACCAGCTCGTCCACGTCCGGGAACCGCTTGCGGGTGGCGAAGACCGGGCGGGCGTCGCAGACCGTGACGTGGTATCCGAGGAACTTTCCCATCCTGGCGACCGCGCCCGCGAAGTCGATCGCGCCGAACACCAGCATCCTGGGCGGCGGCGCGAAGGACTGGACGAAGACGGCGAGCCGGTCCATACGCCCCTCGCCGTGGCGTCCGACCCGTACGACCCCGGTACGGCCCTGCGCGAGCATGCCGCGCGCCTGCTCGGTGATCGCGCCGTCCAGCCTTCCGTCGCCGAGCGTGCCGGTCACCGTGACGCTGGGAGATCCGTCGGGAGAGCCGTCGGGGGTGTCCGGCGCGACGACGAGATTGCCGCCCGGTGGCAGATCGCCCGACAGGATCGAGGCGACCGCCACCGGGCGTTCCGCGGTGATGCGGCCGAGGACGTACGGCAGGTCGGGGAAGTGCGCGTCATCGGCCGGCCGTACAAGGATCTCGACGGTCCCGCCGCAGGTCAGCCCCGCCTCCAGCGCCTCGTCGTCACTCACGCCATAGGTCCTGAGCTGCGCCTCGCCGGAGTCGAGCACCTCCCGCGCGACCTCGTAGACCGCCCCCTCGACACAGCCGCCGGACACGCTCCCGTACACCTCGCCGTTCTCGGCGACGGCCATGGCCGCGCCCGGCCGGCGCGGGGCCGACCGCCAGGTCCGTACGACGGTGGCCACCGCGAAGCGGACTCCGGCGGCCTGCCAGGCGGCGATGGATTCGGCGATGTCCCGCACGTGCGCTCCCTTCGCCCACCCCGGCTGCCGGCCCGCCCCCGCGACCGGACAGGACCTAAGCGCCACCCTAGGTCGCTGTCGGCGTTCCGCACTCCGGAGAGCTGCCGGGGAGAGGAGCGGAGGGACGAAGGGAGCGCCGCCTGACATCGGGAGATGTCAGGCCGGTCCGGTGGCACCTCCCCGGGTGACGGTGAACCGCGCGTGCAGCTCGCGGGTGTGGTCGACCCTCCGTACCGGACCCGTCAGCCTGGCGGTGGCGGTGAGCCGGACATCGGCGCTGGACGCCCCCAGCCGTAGCTCCAGCTCGCCCGGCTCGACCATCCGGCGCCCGTCGCGGCCGGTGAAGGAGGCGAGATCGGCCGGTACGGTCACCGCGACCGAGGCCCGCTCGTCCGGCTCCAGCGGGACCCGGACATAGCCGATCAGCCGTTGGACCGGCTGTACGACCGAGGCGACGGGGTCGCGCAGATAGAGCTGGACCACCTCGGTGCCCGCCCGGCCGCCGGTGTTGCGGACGGTGAAGGACAGCTCCAGGGAGCCGTCCGTACCGGCCGTACCGGTCGCCACCAGGCCGGACCAGTCGAACGACGTGTACGTCAGACCGTGCCCGAACGCGAACGCCGGGGTGGGATCGATGCTGGAGACCTCGCTGACCCGGGCCAGCGGCGCCGCCAGATAGGTGGACGGCTGGGCGCCCGGGAGCCGGGGAACGCTCACGGGGAGCCGGCCCGACGGGCTGATCCGTCCGCTGAGCACCCCCGCGACGGCGGATGTGCCCTCCTGCCCGGGGAAGAAGGCCTGCACGACGGCGGCTGCCTCGCCGGCCGCCCGGCCCAGGGCGTACGGCCGTCCCGCCAGCAGGGTCACCACCAGTGGTGTCCCGGTGCCGTCGAGCGCGTCGAGCAGGGTTTCGAGGAGCTGTCCCTGTACGCCGGGCAGCCCGAGGTCCTCGGCGTCGCAGCCCTCCCCGCTCGTACCCCGCCCGAAGAGTCCGGCCCGGTCGCCGAGGGCCACGACGACCACGTCCGCGTCGCGGGCCGCCCGTACGGCCGCCGGGAAACCGGAGGTGTCGGGCGAGTCGACACCCGCGCCGGGCACGGTGACGATCTCGCTCCCGGGGAACTCGGCGGCGAGGGCCTCCCGGAGGGTGGGCAGCTCGATACCGACGGGGGTGTCCGGGTGCTGGGAGCCGACATGGACGGGGAAGGAGTAGCAGCCCAGCACGGCGGTGGGGGTCTCGCCCTGAGGCCCGATCAGCGCGATACGGAGGCCCCCGGAGCCGGACGAAACCGAGTCGGACGAACCAGTGCCGGACGAACCGGAGGCGGACGAACCCGAGTCGGACGCACCGGACTCCGGCGGTCCCGCGGCCGGCCCGGCCGTCAGCGGAAGCGTGCCGTCGTTGCGCAGCAGGATGACCGACCGCTCCGCGAGGCGGCGCGAGATCTCCTGCCGCGCCGGGGAATCGAGGTCCACCGTGCCGCGCAGCGCGGCCGTGTCGTCGTACGGCGCCCGGCCGGCCAGGGCCGGGGGCACCGGGCTCCACTCCGGGTCCAGCAGCCCCAGCTCCGCCTTCTGGGTCAGTACGCGCCGCAGCGCGCGGTCGATCAGCTCCCGCGGCACCTCCCCGGCCGCGATCGCGTCCCGCAGCGGCCGGCCGAACGTCTTCACCGTGGGCAGTTCGACGTCCACGCCCGCCGTGAGGGCCGCCGCGGCGGCGCCGCCCCAGTCGGCGGCCACCCCGTGCAGGGTCTTGAGGAAGGCGATACCGAAGTAGTCGGCCACCACCGTGCCCTCGAAGCCCCAGGTGTCCCTGAGCAGTCCGGTCAGCAGTTCCTCGTCGGCCGCGCCCGGCACCCCGTCGGTGTCGGTGTACGCGTGCATGACGGACCGTACGCCGCTCTCCCGTACCGCCATCTCGAACGGCGGCAGGATCACATCGGCCCGTTCCCTGGCGCCCATGCTCACCGGGGCGAGATTGCGTCCGCCCCGCGAGGCGGAGTAGCCCGCGAAGTGTTTGAGGGTCGCCACGATCCCGGCGGACTCCAGGCCCTGGATATAGGCGGTGGCGACCGTACCGACCAGATACGGGTCCTCGCCGATGGTCTCCTCGACCCGGCCCCAGCGGGCGTCGCGCACCACGTCGAGTACGGGGGCCAGCCCCTGGTGCAGTCCGACCGACCGCATGTCGCGGCCGATCGCGCCCGCCATCTCCCGTACCAGTTCCGGGTCGAAGGACGCGCCCCAGGAGAGCGGGACGGGATAGGTGGTGGCGCCCCAGGCCGCGAAGCCGGCCAGACACTCGTCATGGGCCATCGCCGGGATGGAGAAGCGGTTGGCGGCGACGATCCGTTCCTGGGTGCGCATCAGCGACAGCGCGCCGAGCGCCGGGTCGACGGGGACCGTGCCGAAGGGTCTGGTCAACTGGCCGAGCCCGTGCGGGAGGAGTTCGTCGAGCGAGGGCGGCCGGTCCATGTCGTGCTGGTGCGGGGCGACTTCGGCGCCGTCGGCGGAGGCCCCCGCCCACAGGCCGTAGAGCTGGGCGAGTTTCTCCTCCGTCGTCATCGCGGAGATCAGATACGCGACCCGCTCCGCGCGGCGCCGCTCAAGGACGGCGGCCGTGTCGGAGGTGGCGGTGCCGGAGATGGCGGTGCCGGAGGTGTCGGTGTCGATTGGGGTGGGGGCGATCGCGTGGGGACCGGCCGCTGTGCGGCCGATCGCGGTGTGGTCGGTCACTTTCCTCCCACGCCCATCAGCCCCTGTACCAGGGCACGACGGGCGAACAGGTAGACGAGCAGAACGGGCAGCGTGGACAGGACCACGGCCGCGAGCACGCTCGGGATGTCGATGCCGTACTGGGTCTGGAAGTTGTAGAGCCCGAGGGTGAGCACCTTGGTCTCCTCCGACTGGGTCAGTACGAGCGGGAAGAGGAAGCCGTTCCAGGCCTGGAGCGCGGAGAACACGACGATGGTCGCGAGGCCGCTCCTGGACAGCGGGACGACGAGCTGGAAGAAGACCCGCCGGGTGCTCGCCCCGTCGAGGGCCATGGCCTCGAAGAGATCGTCGGTGATGTCGCGCATCGTGCCGGTGAGGACGAGCGCGCAGACCGGCAGCGAGAACGCGGCGGTGGGCAGGATGACACCGATGAGGTTGTCGTACAGACCCACATTGCTGATGACATAGAACATCGGGACGATCACGGCCTGCGCCGGGATCGCGAGACCCAGCAGGAAGAGCCGGAAGACCCGCGAGGTGGCCCGGCCCCGGTTGCGTACGATCGCGAAGGCCAGCGGCGGTACGAGGAGCAGCACGATCCCCACGACGCTCGCCGTGACGACCATGGTGTTGAGGAAGTAGCGCCCGAAGCCGTTGGAGAAGTCCTCCACATAGTTGGTGAGGGAGAAGGCCTCGGGGAAGGAGAGCGGACCGCCCGCGCTGTACTGCACGCGGGACTGCACGCTCGCACCGAGCATGACGTACAGCGGCAGTGCCACCAGACACAGCCACAGCAGCACACCCAGCCCCGCCGCGTAGTTGGGACGGTGGCGCCGCGCGGAGGCGGTACGCCGTACGGTCATGGCGGGCCGCTTGGGCGCGGTACCCCGCGCGGGCTTCGCGGGCCGTGTGGGCGTGGTACGGCTCGTCGCGGACTGTCGGCTCATCACAGACCGTCCTTCGTGCCGGCCATCTTGTCGTAGCCCGAGATCCGCACCACGGCCAGCGAGATGAGCGTCGCGACGACGACCAGCAGCAGCGCGATGGCCGCGCCCGCTCCGAAGTCGAAGCCCTTGAAGGCCTTCTGGTACATGTAGTAGGCGGTGATGGCGGTGTCGGTGCCCGGTCCGCCCTGGGTCAGGATCAGCACGGTGTCGAAGGTGGTGAGACCGCCGACCACCATGAGGATCACCGAGGTGATGATGGAGTTGCGCAGCTGCGGCAGTGTGATGTGGAAGAACTGCCGTACGGTCCCGGCCCCGTCGATCGCCGCTGCCTGGTAGAGCACCTCGGGGATCGCCCGGGTCGCGCCCTGGTAGATCAGCGCGTGCAGCGGAGTGAACTGCCAGGCGCTCACCAGCACCAGCACACCGATGGCCCCGGTGCGCGAGCCCAGGAGATTGCCGTCCCCGAAGAGCCAGCGTGCCTCCGCCGGCACCCCGAAGTTGGGATCGAGCAGCGCCCGCCAGAGCACGGAGACCGCCGTGGCGGACAGCAGCAGCGGTACGAAGAAGACCGCGGACAGCACGGCCCTGTTGCGCTGGGGCCCGGCGGCCCAGACACCGAGCAGAATGCTCAGCGGGGTCTGGACCAGTACGCCGAGCCCGGTGAGCAGCACACTCAGCCAGAGGCTCTTGATCATCACCGGGTCGTCGAGCAGCGCGGTCCAGTTGTCGAGACCGGCGAACTCCGGCGGACCCAGCCCGCTCCAGCTCGTGAAGGAGAGTACGGCGACCAGCACCAGCGGCACGATCGCGAACAGCCCGAAGAACAGGACGGCGGGCAGGGTCCAGCCCAGACCGGGACGGGCGACCGAGCGACCGGGTGAGGTCTTCGTGTCGCCGTCCCTGTCCTTCTCTTGGTCCGCGCGGCCGGAACCGGGGCCGCGGCCGGAACCGGGGCCGGTGACAGCGGCGGTCATCTGGGGTGTCATCTCGGACGTCAGACGGTGGTCAGGGCCTGCATGGCCTTGATGAATCCGTCGGCGTCGAGCTGCCCGTTGAAGAACTGCTGGACGGCTTGCAGCAGGGGCGTGGCATTGGTCTGGAGATATGCCTGGTCCCACGAGAGCTGGAACGAGGGCGCCTTGTCGACCAGATCGAACTGGTACTTCAGGTACTCCGAGTTCTCCGCCGAGTCCAGGAACTTCGCGGTGTTCGTGGTGGTGGGCAGATTGCCGATGGCCAGCTGCGCCTTGACGAAGTCGTCGGAGTACATCAGCTTCAGGAACTTGGCTATGTCGTCGGCGTGTTCGGTCCGCTTCAGCACCGAGTAGAAGTTGTTGGTGTTGCCGACGACGGCGGCCGGGTCACCCTTGCCGCCCGCGACGGAGGGGAAGGCGCTGTAGCCCAGATCGTTCTTCGCGAAGTCGGGATTGGAGTCCTGGTGGGTGGAGAACTCCCAGGAACCCATCAGCTCGAAGCCCGCCTTGCCGCTCGCCAGCAGCGCGGGCGAGCCGCCGTCGGTGAACTTCACCGAGTCGTAGTTGGTGCCGAACGCGCCCGTGTCGACCAGCTCCTTGAGCATGCTCAGCGCCTTCCTGCTGTCGGCGCTCTCCCAGACGGCCTTGTCGCCGGAGAGGGCCTTCTGGAGCAGTCCGGGACCGGCGATACGGTCGTAGAGATACTCGAACCACATCAGCGTGGGCCACCGGTCGCCGCCGCCGAGCGCGATCGGTGTGACGTCCGCGGCCTTCAGCTTCTTCACCGCGTCGAGCAGCTCGTCCCAGGTCTCCGGCGGCTGTGCGACACCGGCGTCCGCGAGCACCTCGCGGTTGTGGAAGAGCAGTACGGGCTGGGTGCCGCGCATGGGGATGCCGTACGCCTTGCCGTCCACCTTGGCGGTGTCGTACACCGACGGCAGGAAGTTCGTCCTGAGCCCGTCCAGACCCTCGGGGCCCGTGCCCGGGTTCTTGGCGATCAGATCGTCGACGGGCAGCAGGAGATCCGCCTTGACGAAGGGCTGGATGCTGCCGCCGCCCCAGTTGAAGAAGACGTCCGGGGCCTGCGGGGTGCTGATGATGGTCTGGAGCTTCTGCTGGTAGTCGGCCCCGGGGACGGTGTCCAGGACCGCCTTCACCTTCGATGTCTTGTTGAACTCCGCGACGATCTGCTTCTCCACCTTGTTCGCGGCGTCCCCGTACACCAGGACGTGGAACTCCCCGGCGCCGTCGGTCGAGCCGCCGCTGCCGCCGCACGCGGCCAGGCTCAGGCTCAGGACGAGCGCCGCACCGCCGGCGACCGCTTTCGAGAATCTCACGCGTGACGTCCCTGCGCTTGTCTTCATCGATAGACCTCTCGATCTCTCGAAAGTATCGGCTACATTGCCGAAACTATTCTGCCGAGTGACCGTAGGACCCCGCCCCGAGGCGGTCAACAGTGCGGTCACGGCGCGACCAAACCGTTACCGGACGTCGGTACCCGCCGGTGCCTTATCCTTCGGTCCATGCGTGATGACAGGAGTGCAGGCCGGGTCACCCTGGCCCAGGTGGCTTCGCAAGCCGGGGTTTCGCTTTCGACAGTTTCGAAGGTCCTCAACGGGCGTCCCGATGTCGCGGCTCCGACCCGGGTGAAGGTCGAGGAGCTGCTGGAGGAGCACGGCTACCGGCGCTCCGCGCCCGGCGCCCCCGAGGCGCCGCTCATCGAGATCGTCTTCCACGAGCTGGACAGCACCTGGTCGATGGAGCTGATCAGGGGTGTCCAGAACGTCGCCAAGGAGACCGGGGTGAGTGTGGTGCTCACCGAGACCGGCACCCGCCACTCGCCGGGCGCCGACTGGGTCGAGGGCGTTCTGCGGCGGCGCCCGCTCGGGGTGGTCCTGGTCTTCTCCACGCTTCCGGACGACCTCAAGAAGAAGCTCTGGTCCCGGGCCATCCCGTTCGTCATCATCGACCCCGCCGGTGACCCGGAGCCCGATGTGCCCTCCGTGGGATCGGCCAACTGGGCGGGCGGGCTCGCCGCCACCCGTCATCTCACCGAGCTGGGCCATCGCAGGATCGCCGTCATCACCGGGCCCGAGGACATGATGTGCTCGCTCGCCCGTCTGGACGGCTTCCGTTCGGCGATGAGCATGGCCGGTCTCGATGTCGATCCGGCCCTGGTGCGCTTCGGCGACTTCCATGTCGAGTCGGGACGTACGCACGCGATGGACCTGCTCGGGACCGCCGACCGGCCGACCGCGGTCTTCGCGGGCAGCGACCTCCAGGCGCTGGGGGTGCTGGAGGCGGCCCGGGTGCTGGGGCTGCGCGTCCCGGCGGATCTGTCGGTGGTCGGATACGACGACATCCCGCTCGCCCAGTGGTCGAGCCCCGCGCTCACCACCGTGCATCAGCCGCTCGTGGCGATGGCCGAGGAGGCCTCACGGATGCTGCTGCGGCTGCGGAAGTCCGATCAGGCCGACGCCCGTATCGAGTTCGGCACCAAGCTGGTGGTACGGGACAGCACGGCGCGGCTGGGGGAGTGAGACCGCGGGCGCTTCGCCGTGGCAGCCATGGAGGGTCCGCCGTGGAGGGCGGGGCTGCCGTGGAGGGGGCGCCTGCCGTGGAGGGCGCGTCGCCGTAGGGGGCACACTGGGGGCATGTGCCGCAGTATCAAGACCCTCCGTCCGCCCGTGCTCCCCGAAGAGGCCACCGAGGAGGACATCCGGGCCGCCGCCCTCCAGTACGTACGCAAGGTGTCCGGCTTCCGCGCGCCCGCGGCGCACAACCGCGAGGTCTTCGACCGGGCCGTGGAGGAGATCGCCGAGGCGACCGCGAGACTGCTCGGGGACATCGAGGTACGGGGCGCGGGCGCGAGGGCGGGTGCAGGCGCGAGGGCGGGTGCGGACGCGGGTGCAGGCGCGGGTGCGAATCCCGGGGCGAACACACCCGTGCCGGCCGCGACGGCTCGTACCGCCTGAGACCGGTCCGTACGTCCGAGACCGGACCGTACGCCCGAGGCCGGACCGTATGACTGACACCGGTCCGTACGCCCGAGGACGGCTCGTACCGTCGCAGGCCGGACCGTCGTCCGGTTCGAGGTCAGCTGGCCGGAGCCGTGGCCGGGGCCGGCTCGGGGCGCCGGATGACGAACGCCGCCAGTGAGCCCGCCGCGAACAGCGCCAGGACGGACACGGCCGTGCCGACCCAACTGGCGCCCAGCCACTGGCCGCCGAAGTAGCCGAGGCCCGTGCTGTAACCGGTCCACGCCACGCCCGCCAGCGCCGACCAGGGCAGGAACTCCATCACCTTGCGGTGGGCCGCGCCCGCGCCGATGGAGACGATCGAGCGTCCCGCCGGGGCGAACCGCGCGATGACGACGAGGATTCCGCCGCCACGGCTGAGCGCGCCGCCAAGACGCTCCTGCGCGGAGGTCAGCCGGCGTGAGCGCGCGATGGCCCGGCCGAGCCGGCCGCCGCGTCTGGCCAGCCGGAAGGCGAAGAGATCGCCCAGTACGGAGGCGCCGGCCGCGCACACCATCAGGAGGAGCAGCGAGGGCACCTCGCGCGGTACATGGGCCACCTTGTCGGCCGCGTCGGCGACGGCGGTCGAACCGGCGCCCGCGGCGGCGGCCGTCGCGGCCGTGATCACGAGCACACCGCTGGGCAGCACCGGCAGGAACACGTCGAACAGTACGGAGACACCCACCACCGCGTAGATCCACGGGCTGCCGGTCAGCGACCCCAGACTCTCCAGCACCTTCTCGACTCTCCCCGCCCGGTCCTGTGACAGTGCCGCGGTCGCAGGGAAGCGGCAGGGGCGGCTGCCGCCGTACAGCGTACGCCTGTGCGGTACGGCGAGATCGCGCGGGGCGTGCGACGACGACGGCCGGACCTTGGTCAGGGGTCCGGACGCCGGCTTCGGGGTGCCATCGCATCGGTCGAACGGGACGAACAGGCCGAACGGGACGAACGGTTCGAACAGGTCGGACGGTTCGGACGGTTCGGACGGAGCAGGAAGAGCGGGCAGGCGGCCCAGGTCGGTGAAGAGCGGGCGGACCGGCCGGGTCGAGCGGGTGCGGCGGAGCCTGTGGATCAGGCGGCCACCGCCGTACGTCGTTCTCTCCCGGCCCCCTCGCTGTCGCCGTGGGAGCCGTGGGAGCCGCGGGAGGGGAACAGCCGGTCCAGCGAGAGCGCTCCTGGGCCGGTGAAGACGATCAGAAGGAACGCCCAGCAGAACATGGCGGCGGGCTCCCCGTTGTTCTGCATCGGGAAGAGCCCCTCGGGCTGGTGCACGTTGAAGTACGCGTACGCCATGGAGCCCGAGGACACCAGTGCCGCCACCCGGGTGCCGAGGCCCAGCAGCACCAGTACTCCGCCGGCGAGTTGGATGACGGCGGCGAACCAGCCGGGCCAGGCGCCCGCCTCGATGGTCTCCTTGCCGAAGAGGCCGAAGAGCGAGGCGGCTCCGTGACAGGCGAAGAGAAGCCCGACGACTATACGGAACAGCCCGATGGCATAGGGCTGAGCATGGTTCAGGCGTGTGTACATGGGGGGTCGTACTCCTTCGATCGATTGGTCTGGACCGATGAGAAGCTCCCCTCACGTTAGGCAGACCTAATCAATGCTTGCAAGTTCAACATTCCGCCGTGGATCATTTCGCGCCGCGCCCTCCGCGCCCCCGGTCGGCGGTGTGCGCAAGGTGGCACGTGCCACCGCGTCGGTGTCCGAGAGCATCACCGAGTCGACGCCCGGCCGCGCTCCCGCGGCGGTCACCCAGTGCACCCCTTCCGTGGGCACTCCGAGGGCGAACCTCCTGGGGTGGAATTCCCCCTGGCGGTCTATGAGGTGGTACGGACGGCGTGTTACATCCAGGCCGCCGGTTTCGTAACCACCGACGCGGTGCGGTCGGCACTGGCCCGTCTTCAGAAGCCGTGAGAGCAGGGGGTCGCAGCTGCGCCGGAGGTCCGGTTCCGGCAGCCGGGCCTCCACGAGCGTCGTGGCCAGGACGGCCGATCCCGGCACCTCGGGCGACTCGGCGACGAACGCGCCGTCCACGGTTCCGACGGTCGTCCGGGGCCCGATCACATCGAGCACCCCGGCCTCGACCAGCGCCGCCATCTCCTCGATACGGCGGCGCGGCGGACCGATGGAGAGGAACGCGTTCAACGGCGTGTACCAGCGGTCGAGATGGTCGCGCCGGGAGCTGCCGGTGAGCCCGGTGTGGTCGACGATCTGACGGATCTCGTTGCGCAGGTCGCGCAGCACGTCCAGGGCCGCCTTGGCCGGGCCGGTGAGATTGCCGAGCGCCGCCTCGGCCGCGTCCCGCCGCAGATGGGCCAGCAGCCAGGCGCGGTGATCCGCCGGATCGCGGAAGGTCTCCCCGTCGTACGGGCGCGAGATCCGGTCCCAGGACCAGCGGTCGGCCGGGGCGATCCCGGCCGTGTCCACGACGGCGGACTCCTGCGGGCTGCCGTGGGGCGTCGCGAGGAAGCGGTCGAGGAAGTCCTCGCGGGTGAGCGGCGGACGGCTGCGCGGCGTTGACGTTGACGTTGACGGGGGCCGGGCGGAGGTCCTGGACGCGGGCGGGGCTCCGAAGAGGGTGGTGGCGTAGAAGACCGCCTCCACCTCCTTGGCGACCAGCGGCCATATCTCGGCGCGGAAGTCCGGCGGATCGCCCTCGTCGGCGCGTTTGCGGAAGACCGCGATCACATCCGGCGTCAGCACGAGCGGCAGATGCCGTCCGGACGGCCCCTTCGCGTTGTCACCGCGCGCCTGGTACGGGACTCCGCGCCGCGAGCCCGCGTACAACTGCGGTTCGCGCCCGGACGGGTGGTATACGAGAACGCCGTCGGCCCCCCGGGCGAAAATGCCCCCGCGGCCGGCCGTCAGCAGCGCCATGTGGTCGAAGAAATTGAGGCCGAGGCCGCGCAGCAGAACCGGTTCGCCCGGAGCGACCCCCGAGAGATCGACATCCGCGGGGTTGGCGGGCGGCAGATAGCGGAGCCGGTGGCGCGCGGCGTACTGCGCGAGGGTCGCCTCGGTCTGGCCGGAAACCACCGGTAGATGGCCCTGTGCGAGAACGACCGCCGAGAGGCCGGAAAGCGTTGTGCCATTGTCCAGAGTGAGGGTCTGGGCGGGCCGTCGGGGGGCGGACGAACCAGGTGTACGGGATGAGCCGGGCGCCACGGGGGATGTGATCGCGCCATCCTCGGCGCTGTCGGCGCTGTCGGCTCCGTCGTCCAGCCGGATCGCACGGGCCCGGTGCACCTCGACCGTCACATTCTCCGGCGCGTTCTCCACCGTCGTACGGAACGCCCACTCCAGATAGCGGCCGTAGGCGGCGCGGCTCGGGTAGTCGTCGGGGCCGAGCCGCTCGTCGGGGCGGCCCGCGGCCCACTTGTACAGACTCGGGCCCGGCCGTATCGGGCCCTCGCACTCGACACTGTCGTCGGTGAACACGGTCACCTGCGAGGCCACGGTGTTCATCAGCAGTTCGGCCGACTGGTCGGTACGCCAGACAAGACCCGCGCCGGGTGGCGCGGGATCGATGAGATGGACGGTCAGGGTGACGTCCGGAGCCAGTTCGGGCACGGACGCACAGAGTCTTTCGAGGACCGAGGTGCCGCGGGGACCGGCGCCGACGACGGCGAGTGAGCGGGGCTGGGGCGGCCGTGCATCGGACAAAACTGTGACTCCCGGGGCATGTGGGGTACGGGAAGCGGATGGTCCGCATCATCATGCCGTTGCCGCACCGGCAGCCGAACCCTTGGGCCAAGGATCACGCCTTGTGTGAATGATCACGGACGCGCCGACGGGGCGGTCGGACGGCCCGGAGATGTCAGGGCGTCAGGGCCCGCTTCTCCACGGTCACCAACTCGGCTTCGCCGGAGCGGGCGTGGGCCCGGCCGAGCCACGGACCGGCGGAACGGCCCTGCGGGTCAGGGGCATGGGCCGGTGCCGAACCGGGGGCCGCCCGTCTTGCCGTGCGACTGACGGGATCGCTCGTAGATTTCCCGCGCTGCCGAGTTGGATCGATATGGCTCCAGAAGCGGGATGATTCTGGAAACCTGCTGGTCCACTCGGCCCGAGTGAATAGTGGGATACTCGTCCAGAACCTTTGCCCATGTTCCGCATGCGGCTTCAAGGTGTCCCATTCGCAATTGCCGTTCGGCCAGCATGGAGCTGAAGCGAATGGCGGATCGTCGGCTGTCGGTAGAATCGCGCAAGCGGAAATGTGTGTGCAGGTAATCTACGCTTCCGGGTATGTCACCGAGCTCGTAGCGCACTTGAGCAACGTGATACGCGAGAGTTGACGGGTTGTAGGATCCGAATGCAGGCGATCGGGACTCCGCCTTTTCGATGTTCACTTCGGCTTCACGCAGATACATGAGCGCGCGGGAGTTGTCGCCGACCTGTGCGCTGGCGTGAGCCTGTTGCCCCGCGAGGAAGGCTCTCATTCGCGGCCCCGCTTTGGGCGATGCCGCCGCTGCGGCATCCGCGAGGCGCATCGCTTCTCGCCCATGCCCGAGGTCGACGGCCTGAAAGCTCATCCCGCGAAGTGTTGTGCAGTATGTCAAATGATCCTCGGAAGCGCCCGCCAACTCAAGTGCCTTGAGGTAGTAGCGCTGGGCAAGGCCGTGAACTCCTTCATCCACTGCCATGTACCCGGTCAGATAGCAGAAGTCCGATGCGGCGGACATCATGGCTTTACGGACCGGTTCGGCCCCGTCTGCTCGAAGGTAGGGGGCGACCGTGTTGACCAGGAACGCGGCAGCCATGGGGCGTGCGTGACGCCCTCCGAATTGGTCGTCCAGGTCCGATACGCGCTCGGTCATGGCGATGACCATCTGGACGTCTTCCATGCCGATTTTTTGAATGCCGCCGGTTTGTGCGGCCTCCATGCGACCCACGACATCGGGCCAGTTGGGCACCGTGAGCGCGACGGAAAAGAGAGCAGAGCCTATGACGCTGCGGCGAGACGGGTCCATGTCCTGCCTTCCGAGATCGATGATCCCGTCAACAGTGCCCGATGCGCTTGGCACTTCCGGAGTGGCGAAGCCGGCATCCGCCGGCGCCACGGCGCGGCCCAGCCTCCGGGCGAGCGCTTCCAGGATCAATGGCCGGGCCGACTCGCGCGGCATCCCGCCGTTCAGCCACTGATGTACGGACGGGGGGCGGTACCGCACCGGGGTGCCCTGCACGGTCCCGATGCGGTTCACGGCCTGGGCGAACTGCCGCAGAGTCCAACCGGTCTCGCGGAACAGTCGTTCCAACCCGCTGTTCGGTTCGCTGGTGCTCACGGTTCGTTCAACTCCCCATGCACGGAGGCGCCAATCGCTTAACGCTCTTAACTCTCGTGCGCTTTCCAACGGTACCGCTCTGTGTAACCACGCGGTTGCCTAGTGCGAGCAACACCAACAGTGAGAGCCGTACAGGGAAAGGGCAGCCGATGGCGGACCGAGGGTTTCACCTGGGCAGCAGGACCGACGAGTTGGTCGCGCGAGTTGAGTCGGGCGACTCCTGGCACGCAACCATCAGGACGACAAGCCCGCTCCGGAGCCGACCGGCTGTCCGAAGCCTGCTGGAGCCGCAGACGCTCACACCGGCCGATCTGTCCATGGTGCTGCTTGTCACCGAGGAGCAGGCCGACCGCCCCATGCCCACGGTCACGGTCGCCGAGATTCCCGCCGTGGTCCGCGAGTGCGTCGCCCTCGGTATCCGGTCCGTGAAGCTGTTCGCCGAGTCCGCCGAGCGGGACGCGACCGGGGAAATCTCGCTCTCCCCCGATTCGCTCATGGTCCGTGCCATCCACGCGTGCAAGGACGCGGAACCGTCCCTCGCGGTCATGACGGAAACGTGCCTGTGCTCGTACACCACCGATGGGGTGTGCTACCTCACCGATCGGCACGGACAGCCGGATGTTCCTTCCACCGTGAAGGCGACAGCCGCGCAGGCACTCGCACACGCGGAAGCAGGAGCGGACATCGTCGGGCCCGCGTCCATGGTGCTCGGCACGGTCGGCGCCGTTCGCGGTCTGCTGGACGAGACCGGACACGCGGGAGTGTCCGTCATGCCACATGTGATCTTCTGGTCCAGCCTGTACGACGGATTCAGGCTCACGATGGGTGCGACCCCGAAAGCGGGACTCAACCGGGAGTTTCAGATCAACCCCGGGAAGGCCGACCAGTTCGTCGACACGGCATTACGGATGGAAGCCGCCGGGGCCGACATGATTCTGCTGGAGCCCGCACAGTTCACGGTCGATGTGCTCGCCACGCTCCGCACGAGCACCCGCGTTCCACTCTTTCCCTTCTCCGTGTCGGGCGAATACACCGCGCTGACCCGAGCGGACTCCGCGACCGGGCTGCGGGACGTACGCCTGTTGATCGAGCTGTTCACCATGTTGAAACGAGCGGGGGCGAGCGCGAGCGTCACTTATGCCGCGCTCGATATCGCCCGACAGCTCACCTAGGGCCTTTCGTTTGGATCTTGCGATCCACGGCACCAACGACGACATCAGCCGCTCCTGCGGCGGGCGCTCCCTGATCCAGCCAGATCCAAACGAAAGACCCTAGCCGCGAGAACACCCCGCACCGCGTCAAGGATCGAATGCGCGCCCTGGTCGATGAGTTCTGTGGCCAGGGCCGCGCCGAGTTCTTCCGGCTTGGTGGGCGGTCCGGTCAGCGCCCTGGAAATCTGCTGGGTGCCATCCAGTGACGTTACCTGGCCGGAGAGTCTGAGATTTCCGTCCGGCAGAGTCTCTGCGTACGCGCCCACCGGCACACTGCATCCCCCGTGCAGGTCGGCCAGTAGCGCGCGTTCCGCCCGTACCTGGGCATCGACGGTCATGTCTCCGACCGTGGACAGAACTTCGCGGATGGACGCGTTGTCTTCGCGGACCTGAATACCCAGTGCTCCCTGACCAGGACTCGGCGGGAAAAGGTCGAGCGGCAGCACTTCCCCGATCGCATCGTCCAGACCGAGTCGGCGAAGCCCTGCTACCGCGAGGACCACCGCGTCAAGACCTTCCGTCTCGATCTTCTTGAGGCGAGGCGGCACATTTCCCCGGATCGGGACAATGTCGAGGTCGGGGCGGACCGCGAGGAGCTGTGCAATGCGCCGGGGGGCACCGGTCCCGACTCTCGCCCCCTTCCGCAGGCCGGTGAGGGTCGAGCCGCACAGCGCGTCGCGCACGTCCTCACGTCCCGGCGGGGCCAGCAGTACAAGGCCCGGAGGGTTCGCCGTGGGAAGGTCTTTGAGTGAATGGACAATCACGTCCACATCACCCCGTGCCAATGCTGCTTCCTGCTCGGTGCTGAAAGCCGACCCACCGCTGACAGCGGACACGCGAGACAGGAGCGACTTACGGTCCTTGTCGCCCCCTTCCAGGATCACGCGGTGCGTGAAAACGGCGTCCGGAAATCGTTCACGCAGGGGACGCAGATATTCGCGCACCTGAGCCTTGGCGAGATTGCTCGCGCGCGAACCGACGAGGTACTGAACCACGGTGACCGACCAACTCTCCAAGCCTGACGGGTTGTCACCAGATTACGGTCCGGCACAGCGTGCATATACAGACATGGGGTCGGCATAGGCATGATCGCCATTACTCTCACGGCGGGTCCTGCCCGCCAGGGGTCAGCCTGTCAGGGATCGTTTCTCCACGGTCACCAGCTCGGCTTCGCCGGAGCGGGCGTGGGCCTGGTCCAGGCGTAGATCGGCGGAGCGGCCCTGGAGGGTGAGGGTCATGAGCTGGTTGCCGAACCAGGGGCCGCCCGTTCTGCGCCAGTCGACTTCCGGGAGGCGGATCCGGCCGTGCCGGATCAGGGCGTGGCCGAGGCGGCGGGCGCCTCGGCTCCAGCCCAGGCGGAAGCCGAGTTTTATCCAGCCGGGTACGGAGTTGTGCACCGGGGAGCAGGTGAGCTGGAGGACCCGTGCGTCCGGGGCGTCGCCGGCCGGCCAGGTGGGCTCGGCGATATACGCGTGGTGCACATCGCCCGAGAGCACGGACACCGTCGCCGGGGCGTCCGGCCCGCTGCCGGCCTCCGCGATCAGCGCGGCCAGTGCGTCGAACGAGTCGGGGAAGGCGGCCCAGTGCTCCAGATCGGCCGCGCGCCGCAGCTTCTCCCCGAACCGGGCCCAGCGCGGGCCGCGTTCGCCCCGGCAGAGCGCGGAGTCCCAGGACTCCACGTCGTGGATGAAGGGCGGGAGCAGCCAGGGGAGGGAGGTGCCGATCAGGAGATGGTCGTACGGGCCCCGGCCGGAGGGCCGTTCGTCCGGCCGGTCCGCGGGCTGCCGCGGGGGCCGTTCGCCCGGCTGGTCCGCCTGCTGCCCTGGGGTGTCGCGGCCCGCCATCACCTGCTCGCGCAGCCACCGCTCCTCGCTCTCGTCGAGCATCGAGCGTTTCGACTCCTCCAGCACCCGGGCGCCACGGGAGTCGACCATCAGCAGCCGGGTACGGCCGAAGTCGCGCCGGTAACTCCAGCGCACACAGGCCGGATCGCGGTCGGCCTCCGTGGCGAACTTCCTGAGCAGGTCCGTCCCGTCGGGTTCCGCCCGTACGGCCGCGTACAGTTCGTCCGCCGCCAGCTCCTCGGGGGTGAGATTGCCGAGGTGCTGATAGACCCAGTACGACATCAGCCCGCTGAGCACCCGCTCCTGCCACCAGGGCTGTGTCCGTATGTCGGCCAGCCAGGCGGCGCTGGTGTTCCAGTCGTCGATGAGATCGTGGTCGTCGAAGATCATGCAGCTCGGCACGGTGGAGAGCAGCCACCGCACGTCCGGGTCGCCCCAGGACTCGTCGTACAGATAGGTGTACTCCTCGTAGTCCGCGACCTGGTCGCCCGGCGGCTCCGCCGGATCGCGCCGCCGCGCCAGCCGGGCCCGGGTCGGTTCCGACGTCTCGTCCGCGTACACCTGGTCGCCGAGGAGCAGCAGTACGTCGGGCCGTACGGCGTCGGGGTCGCCCGCCAGCCGCTTGGCGAGGGTGTCGAGCGCGTCGGGGCCGACCGGGTCGGGCTCACCGTGCGCGGGCGCGGCCCACCGGCAGGATCCGAACGAGACATGCAGCGCGGTCCCGTCACCTGTGGTCCCGTCACCTGTGGTCCCGGCGCCACCGGTGCCGGGGGAGTCGCCGGGGACCGCGGGGCTGCGGATCGTGCTCGGCGGGAGGGCGGAGTCCTCCGGGGGCCAGACCCGGCGGCCGTCGAGCAGTACGTCGTACGCGGTGGTGGTGCCGGGTGTCAGACCGGTCACCGGAACGACCGCGTAGTGGTGCCCGGCGACATGGAACGTGCGCGACATGCCGTACGCGCCGTCCGCGCACCGGACCTCCGCCGCGGCGGGCCGGTCGGCCTCGACCCATACGCTCGCCGTGCCGCCGCCGCCGAAGTCGACGTACCGCAGCAGTGGCCCCAGGCGCAGTCCGGTCATGGTTGCCCTCCTCCGTCGCACCGTAGGGTACGGAACGACGGAGGAAGGCGGGGAGGCGGTCCCGGCGGGTGTGGGGGGTCCCGCGGGAGCGGGCCGGGGCCGGGACGCCGTGACCGGGTGGTGGCGGGCGGGACGCCGTGACCGGTTGGTGGTGGCCCGGTGTCAGCAGCCGTTCAGGACGCTCTGGAGCGCGCTCTTCTCGGCGGAGTCGACGGTGAGGTTGTAGTAGTACTTCACCTGGACCCAGGCGCGGACGTACGTGCAGCGGTACGCGGTGCGCGGCGGGAGCCACTCGGCCGGGTCGCGGTCGCTCTTCGACTGGTTCACGTTGTCGGTCACGGCGATGAGCTGCGGACGGGTCAGATCGTTCGCGAAGGACTGGCGCTGCGAGGTGGACCAGCCGCTCGCGCCCGACGTCCAGGCCTCGGCGAGCGGCACCATGTGGTCGATGTCCACGTCGGACGCGGCGCTCCAGGTGGCGCCGTCGTACTGGGAGTACCAACTTCCGCTGGTGGCCGCGCAGCTGGAGTTCTGCACGACGCTCGTGCCGTCGCGCTTGAGCACGGTCTCACGGGTGTCGCAGGAGCCGGACTGGGTGATCCAGTGCGGGAACAGGTCACGGCTGTAACCGCTGGTGGAGCCCTCCGCCCGCACGGTGAGCTGGCCGAGGTACGAGCGGGCGGTGGCCGCGCTGACCGGAGTGGGCATGGCCGCCTGCGCCGAGGGGGCGGTGAGCAGGGTCGTGGCGGTGGCGAGGGCCGCGGAGGCGGCGAGAACGGCGATACGGGGCATTCGACGCGCGTAGATACCTGACATGCGAACTCCCTTGGGGTGGGGGGAATCTGACCGGACCGTGCGGGGGTGGGACGTTCGGACCGGGCCTCGCTGGACCGTCGGTCCGGCCGCCATCGTGGCTGTGGCTGGTTTCCGTGGGGTGGGCGCCAGGTAACAGGGTGGCGACATGAGCACGTCACATCAAGAGGGTAAGGGCGCCGGGTAGTTCCTGGCGGGTGGGCAACTGGGCTCAATCGGGGCAAAGTTGGCGCGGTCGGGGTGGCGAGGCGCGCGGGGGCGCGGGGGCGCGGCCCGCCGCGCGGGGCCGACGGGGGTCTGTCCGGAGTTGACGGGGTCTGTCTGTGGCGTCCCGGAGCCGGCAGGGACTGTCCGGAGCTCGGCTCATGGGCCCCGCCCTTGCCGCCGACGGGTCCGCCCCGACCGGCCGACGGCCCGCCCGTAACCCGTCGGCCGGCCGGTCGCTCCGTCGCGGGCGCCGGCCCGCCCCCCTGGCTGGACGGCGCCGCTTTCGAAAGAGGGCCCAGGGTCTTTCGTCCGGGTCTGCCAGGGCACGCGAGCCCGGCAAGATCCAGACGAGAGGCCCTAGGGTGGGGGCGTGCTGCTGCGGGTCGATGTCACGTTCTGGGTCGTCCTCGGGCTGCTGCTGGTCGTCGCCGTGGCCGTGGCCGCGCTGGCCCGGCTCGGGCGGGCCCGTGAGATCGCCTTCGCCGGGGTGCGGGCCGCCGCTCAACTCGGCGCGGTCTCACTGCTGATCGGGTGGGTGGTCGGAGCCGTCGCGCCGCTGCTCGGCTTCGTGGTGCTGATGTACGCCGTCGCCGTACGGACCGCGGGCCGGCGGGTCACCCAGAACCGGACCTGGTGGTGGGCCGCCGTGCCGATCGGGGTGGCGGTGGCGCCCGTCATGGCCCTGCTGCTGCTCACCGGAGTCGTACCGCACCGGGGCATCGCGGTGGTCCCCGTCGTCGGAATCCTCATCGGTGGCGCGCTCACCGCGACGGTGCTGGGCGGCCGGCGGGCGCTCGACGAACTGCACGCGCGGCGGGGCGAGGTCGAGGCGGGACTCGCGCTCGGGCTGCCCGACCGGGACGCCCGGATGGAGGTGGCCAGGGCCGTGGCGTCGGACGCGCTGCTGCCGGGGCTCGATCAGACGAGAACGGTGGGGCTGGTCACGCTGCCGGGCGCGTTCGTGGGGATGCTGCTGGGCGGCGCGTCGCCGGTGCAGGCGGGGGCGGTGCAGCTCTTCGTACTGGTGGCGCTGCTGGCGGTGCAGGCCGTGGCGGTGAGTACGGTGCTCGAACTGGTCGCGCGCGGCCGGCTCCACCGGGACGTCTGACCCGGGCGGTCGGCCCTCACCTGCCCGCGGGACCCGGGCCCGTGCCTTCCGCCGCGCCGCGCCCTCGCCCTACGCCGTCGCGTGCAGCCGGATCTCGCCCGTCGGCAGTGCCTCCACGCGCAGTCCGGTCAGGTCCTGGACATGGATGTCCGGGGACATCGCCGCGGCCCGGGGTCCCACGCCCACCACCCGCATGCCCGCCTCCCGGGCCGCCGTGATGCCCGCCTCCGAGTCCTCCAGCGCCACGCAGTCCTCCGGCGCGAAGCCCAGCCGGGCCGCGCCCAGCAGGAAGCCCTCCGGGTGCGGCTTGCTCGCCTCGACGCTCTCGGCCGTGACCCGGGTCCCCGGCATGGGAAGGGCCGCCGCCGTCATCCGTGCCTCGGCCAGGGCCGTGTCCGCCGAGGTGACCAGGGCGTGCGGCAGCGCCGCGATGGCCGCCATGAAGGCGGGGGCGCCGGGGATCGGGACGACGCCCTCCGTGTCCGCCGTCTCCTCGGCCAGCATCCTGCGGTTGTCGGCGAGGTTCAGCTCCATGGGCCGGTCCGGGAGCAGCACCGCCATCGTGGCGTACCCCTGGCGGCCGTGGACGACCTTGAGCACCTCTTCCGGGTCCAGCTCCTGCGCGACCGCCCAGCGCCGCCAGCAGCGTTCCACGGCGGCGTCGGAGTTGACGAGGGTGCCGTCCATGTCGAGCAGGAGGGCACGGGTGGTCAGGACGGACGTGGACGTGGATGTCGTGGTGGCAGCGGTGGCCGTCATCGGCGGACTCCAGAGCGCGGGAGCGGGGGTTGCGGGGCCGGGCGGACAGAAGCGGCTCCGCCCGCCGGTCAGGGTATACGGGCGGAACCACTTTGTTTCGACATTATACAAAGCGGCTCAGTGCCGTCGGCCGTGCCCCGTGGTCTCGGCCTCCAGGGCGCGTCTGGTGTTCGGTCCGTAGACGCCCTCGGGGTCGCCCTCGATGCTCTTGTACGACTGGTAGATCCGTACCGCGCCCTCGACGCGCTGGTCGTACCGCCCGTCTGCCGGGCCACGGAACAGCCAGACCTCCCCCAGCCGGTTCTGGAGTTCCGCCACCTCGGGACCGGAGTCCCCGGGGCCGAGCGATATGCCCTCCGGCGCGAGCGACGGCTGCTCCGACGCCTCTCGTGTGGGCGACGGCGGGTCCTCGGGCGCGGGCGACGAGGGCGGTGCGGACGGCTTCCCTTCGGTGGTGGCGGAGGCGGTGGCGGTGGCGGAAGGGGCCGTGCTGACGGTGGGGCCGGGGGAGGAGGGGGCGGCGCCGCCCGTGGAGAGCGACGCGGCCGACCGGGTCGGGGTCGCCGGCGAATCCGACGGGTCCGGCTCCATGACACCCACGGCCGGCAGGTCGCTCTGGTCCGGCAGCGTCCGCGCGCCCGGTTCGCTCCCCGAGAAGAGCCCGCCGGCGAACGCCGCCGTACCGATCACCGCCAGGGCCGCCGCGCCGATCGCCAGTGCCCGGTACGGCGTACGACGGGGCGGCGGCGGTGGCGGATAGAAGCGCGCGGGCGGTGGCGTGGCGGAGTTGGTGGCCGGGGCGAGGGGCGGCATGGGGCCCGTGGTGCGGAAGGCCGGTGGCGGCTCCGTACGGTCGTCGCCCGCGTCGAGTGTCACGTATGGGCGTACGCGCAGCGGATTGAAGTCCTCCGCCTCCGCGATCTCCTCGGCGACATCCTCCGCGATCTTTTCCGTGGCCTTCTCCGTGGCCTTCTCCGGGGTCTCCACGGCGGGCGTCTGCGCGGTTTCCCGCGCGCTTCCCCCGGCGGTTTCCCGCGCGGCCCCCTGCCCGGCGGCCTGCTGAGCCTCCGTCGGCTGCCCGGACGCCCGCGCCACGCCCCCGGGAGTCACCCCCGGAGCCGCGCCCCCGGGCGCCACGGCCTGCCCGGCCGCGGCCTGCCCGGTCACGGTCCGCGCCGCCACGGCCTGCCCGGCCGCGGTCCGCGCCGCCACGGTTCCTGGCGCCCCGTCCGCTTTCCGGGTGTCCGCCGGTTGAGCGGTCCCTGACGCGGCCGGCGGCTCCGGCGCGGCGGCCGCGGTGATCTTCGTCAGCACCATCGTGGTCTCCGCGGCCGTCTCCGCGGCCCCCGGCCGGGCGGAGTGCCGCCCGGCCGGTGACACGGGTCCTGGTCGCTCCGCGCAGGCGCATCCGGGTCTGTCGTCGGCGGCGCGCGGCGTACCGCACTCGGGACAGAGCTGTCCGGTCAACGTGGGTTCCCTCCCCTTGAACTGCCGCCGATTATGCAGGCCGTGTGTGGAGGGTGTGCGCGTACCCGGGTGCTCCGGTGGACTCTCGGCAGGCCATAACCGGACAGAGCGGACAGGATGGAATCCGGCGGATCCGAGGAGTTGTTCCATGATTCAGGAAGTGAGTACCCCGGCCATAAGTCCGGCCCCCGGCGACAGTCAGAAACCGCGCACCGTCCTGGTCGCGATATGTGCCCTGCTGATGGGGCTGCTGGTCGCCTCGCTCGATCAGACCATCGTCTCCACCGCACTGCCGACCATCGTCAGCGATCTCGGGGGGCTGGAACATCTCTCCTGGGTCGTCACCGCGTATCTGCTCGCGTCGACCGCCGCTACTCCCCTTTGGGGAAAGCTCGGTGACCTGTACGGCCGCAAGCGGCTCTTCCAGACCGCGATAGTCATCTTCCTCATCGGCTCCGCGCTCTGCGGCACGGCCCAGAACATGCCGCAGCTCATCGCCTTCCGCGCGGTCCAGGGCCTCGGCGGCGGCGGACTGATCGTGCTGTCGATGGCGATCGTCGGCGATCTCGTCCCGCCGCGTGAACGCGGCCGGTACCAGGGTCTGTTCGGCGCGGTCTTCGGGGCGACCAGTGTGCTCGGCCCGCTGCTCGGCGGTTTCTTCACCCAGGAACTGAGCTGGCGTTGGGTCTTCTACATCAATCTGCCCGTCGGCGGGGTCGCGCTCGCGGTGATCGCCGCCTTCCTGCACATACCGGTCCACAGGACCAGACACACCATCGACTACCTCGGCACCGCCCTGATCGCGTCCGTCGCCATCTGTCTCGTCCTGGTCGCCTCGCTCGGCGGTACGACCTGGGCCTGGGGCTCCGCCGAGATCATCGGACTCGCCGCCCTCGGCGCCGTCCTGCTCGCGCTCTTCGTCCACGCCGAGCGGCGCGCGACCGAACCCGTACTGCCGCTGCGGCTCTTCCGGCTCAGGGCCTTCACGCTCATCGCGGTCATCAGCTTCGTCGTCGGTTTCGCGATGTTCGGCGCGATGACCTATCTGCCGACGTTCCTCCAGGTCGTCCAGGGCGTGACGCCCACCATGTCCGGGGTCCATCTGCTGCCCCTGGTGTTCGGTCTGCTGATCACCTCCACCGTCTCCGGCCATATCGTCAGCCATACCGGCCGCTGGAAGGCCTGCCCCATCCTGGGCGCCGCCGTCACCCTCATCGGTCTGCTGCTGCTCCACCGGCTCACCGCGACCAGCGGTATCTGGGAGGCGAGCGTCTACTTCTTCGTCTTCGGCGCGGGCCTCGGACTGGTCATGCAGGTCCTGGTGCTGGTCGTGCAGAACTCCGTCAGCTATCAGGACCTCGGGGTCGCCACCTCGGGCGCGACCTTCTTCCGCTCGATCGGGGCGTCCTTCGGTGTCGCCATCTTCGGCACCATCTTCAGCAATCTGCTGGCCGACCGGCTGACCGCCGCCCTGGCCCGCGAATCGCCGCCGCCCGGTGTCGGGCCGAGCCAGTTGTCCGCCGACCCCCGGGCCATCGAGCAGCTGCCCGCCGATCTGCGGCCCGCCGTACTGCACGCGTTCTCGACCTCCATCACCGATGTCTTCCTCTACGCGGCGCCGGCGGTGCTGCTCGCCTTCGCCGTGGCGTGGTTCCTCAAGGAGGACAAGCTGCGCGGCTCGGTGACCGCGCCGGAGATAAGCGAGACCCTGGCGAGCAACCCGGTCGTACGCTCCTCGCACGACGAGGTGGCACGCGCGCTGTCGGTGCTCGGCAGGCGTGAGGGCCGTCACCGGATCTACGAGAGGATCACCGCGAAGGCGGGGTACGACCTGCTCCCGGTGGCGAGTTGGCTGCTGCTGCGCATCCGGCGCCATGGCTCGGTGCAGCCGGGCGCGCTCCTGGAGACCCGGCCCGTACCGGTCAGATCCGTCACCGACGCGTCCCGGCAGGTGGAGGAGCGGGGGCTGGCCAGGCGCGAAGGCCTTGAACTGACCCTCACCCCACGGGGCGTGGAGACGGCGGAGGTGCTGGCGAAGGCGCGCGAGGACTCCCTGACGGAGTTGCTCGGCGACTGGTGGGGACCGGGCAGGCCGAAGGACCTGGTGAAGCTGGTACGGGATCTCAACAGCGAGCTGTGCGGAGCCGAGAGCGAACGCCCGCAGGCCCCGTTCCCGCCGCGGGACCACGCCATCTGAGCCCGGACCGTTTGACCGATGGATTACGGGCAACCCGCACTGAGGAACGACCCGTTACGAGCGGTACAGGTACGTACACGTACGGGATGAGACGAGACGAGACGAGAAGAGAACAAGGAAGGCAAACATGTCCACAGTCCTGATCGTCGTCGCTCTGGCCGTGGTGTTCGTGGGCGTCGTGGCCGCGGTCCTGTACATCGGGCCCGGCAGGGCAAGCGGACGGAGCGGACTGAAGCGCCGGTTCGGACCGGAGTACGAGCGGGTTCTCGCACATCACGACGGAGACTCCAAGGCCACCGAGCACGAGCTGGCCGAGCGGGTGGGGCGGTACGGCGAGCTGAACTCGGGGCCGCTCCCCGCGGAGCGGCGTGACCAGTACGTGGCCCGCTGGACGGAGCTCCAGGAGCGCTTCGTCGACGCGCCGCGGGAGGCGGTCGTGGAGGCGGACCGGCTGCTGGCCCGGCTGGCGGCCGACCGCGGTTACCCCGGTGGCACGGAGCACGACGGCCGGTCCGACGAGCAGCTCGAAGCGCTCTCCGTGCACCACGCGTACCAGATGGACGGATACCGCAGGATGCGCCAGGTGGCCTCGACGGACGGCCGTGGCACGAGCACGGAGGAACTGCGCGAGACGCTGCTCGGCGCGCGTCAGCTCTTCGACCGGCTGATCCTCGGTCACCCGGACCGGAGCGACAGGCACCGCGGCGGCGCCGTCGGCCGGAACAGGAACCGGAACCTTACTCTGCGGCCCAAAGGGAGTGGTGTCTGATGACGTACGACCCCAAGAGCGACAGCGAGAACGATACGAGCGATACGGGCGGTGCGGGCGGTGCGGGGACAGCGGCCGTGCCTCCGGCCAGGGACGGCCGGCGGACGGCCGGGACGGACCGGCCCGTCGCGGCGGACCGGCCCATGGAGCCGCGTGGCGTCCGTGAACCGGTCAAGCCGCTGCACGCCCGTCAGCCGCGGGAAGCGGCGCGCGTGCCCGTGAAGCCGGTGCCCGCCCCGGACGGAGCCGGAGCGACCGGCGGGTCCACCGGTACGGGTGTTGCTGCCGGTGCCGGTGATACCGCCGGACAGCCGACGAGCACCAACGGCACGAGCGGTACCAACGGTACGAGCGGCACCCGGGACAGCCACGGTACGAGCGCCACCCACGGGAGCCACGGGAGCCACAGTACGAGCGGCACGCGCGCGACCCACGGGACGGGCGACGCCCACGGCACGCGCCTCCTCTCGCAGGACGAGAGCGAGCGGCTCGCCCTGCGCCTCCAGGACGCCCTGAGCACCTTCGTCGACGGGCCCCGGCGCTCCGTCGAGGAGGCCGCCGGAGTGCTGGACGAGGCCGCCGAGCGACTCACCACCGCGCTGGCCGAACGGCCGCGGTCGCTGCGCGCCCAGTGGGAGGGCGGCGACCCCGGCGCGGGCAAGCGCACGACGGACAGCACGGGCACGCACACGACGGACAATCTGAAGGACGGCGCGGCGGACGGCTCGGACACGGAGAGGCTGAGGCTCACGCTCCAGAGCTACCGCGAGTTCACGGAACGGCTGTTGCGTATCTGACACACCATCACGGGCCCGCGAAGACCGACCGGACAGGGCCCGGCAGGACCAGGAGGCGGTGGGCAAGGGACGGCCCACCGCCTCCGCCCGTCCGCCTCCGCCTGCCTGCCTGCCCGCCCGTCAGGCCGTCCGCCTGCCCGTCCGTCAGGCCAGTACGCGGGCCAGTACGAAACCGTCGTAGCCCTTGACGCCCACCGTCTGCACGGCCGTCGCGGACAGCCGGGGGTTCGCCGCCATCAGCTCGATCATCCTCCGGGTGCCCACCACCGAGGGGTCGGTGCCCGTCGGGTCGGCGACGGCTCCGCTCCGTACGACGTTGTCCACGACGATGACACTGCCGGGGCGCGTCAGCTTCAGCGACCACTCCAGATAGTGCGGGTTGTTCGGCTTGTCCGCGTCGATGAAGACGAGGTCGAACGGGCCCGCGCCCTCGGCCTCCAGGACGGGCAGCGTCTCCAGCGCGGGACCCGTTCTGACCTCGGCGATCTTGTCCAGCCCGGCGCGGGTCAGACTGGCCCGCGCCACCTCCGCGTGGACGGGGTCGTACTCCAGGGAGATCAGCCTGCCGTCGTCGGGCAGCGCGCGGCCCAGCCAGATGGTGCTGTAGCCGCCGAGCGTGCCGATCTCCAGGATCGTACGGGCGCCCTGGACGCGGGCGAGGAGCTGGAGCAGCTTGCCCTGGTTCGGGGCGACGTTGATGGCGGGCAGGCCGGCCGCGTCGGCGGCGGCGAGTGCCGCCGTGAGCGCTTCGTCGGCGGGGGCGAGCTGATCGGTGAAATAGCGGTCGACCGCGGTCCACTGCTCCGGGAACATGGAGGCCTCTCGTCCGTGCGCGGGTGTCGGTGTGGGAGTACCGAATTAGTTCCTGTTGGGAACATATCCTGGGCGACCGTATCGCAGACGACCGGCGGGCGGCGGCCGGTGGTGGCGGGAGCGCCCGGTGCGCCGCGCCGCCCGGTGCACCCGGGGCCGCTCCGCGGGCCACCGCATGGTGTACTTTCCGACCGGCTCGCACCCTATGTCCCGTGCATCCCCTGTGTCGCCCTTGTTCCCCGTTCCGTTTCCCATTCCGTTCGGCGTCCCGTTCGCCGTCGCGTCGGGCACCGGATCGGACGGCCTCGCGCGGTCCCGCTTGCCCGCCCCCCCGGCACATCGGCGCCGTAAACCCGGAAGACAGGGGCATTGAGACAAAACAGGGATGACAGACAGGCGAAGAGGGGGTTGCCTGAGTCTTCCCGACCGGGCAATGCGAGGCTCATGCCCCAAGGACGGCGGTTTCGGACGGAGGGTCGGCGCGGCGTGGTGAAGGCGGAGCACAGCGTGCACGGCGGTGCGGCGGCGGGCACGGCGGGCCCGCTGAGAGACGGGTTCGGCGCGGCCCGCGCCGTTCTATGGCTGGTCGCCGCCGTGCTGGCGGTCAGACAGGCCACGGCGGTACTGAGACAGCCGCCCGGTGAACGGCTCACCGATCTGGAGACCTGGATCGGTGACAACGGCGTCCTGCACGTGTCGGGTTCGCTGTACGACACCGGCAGGTTCACCGGGACCCCGTTCGCCGGGCTCGTGCTCAAACCGCTGGCGCGTTCGGCCGAGGAGAGCCTCGGCATCGCCTGGACCTTCGGCACGCTGCTGCTGGTCGTCGCCCTCGGCCTGGTGGTCGCCCGCGCCCTGCCGGGCCGCGTCTCGCGCCGTACCGGACTGCTGGCCGCGCCGGTCACGATCAGTCTGCTCATGCTGTCCCTGCCGGTCCGCAACAGCTTCTACCTCGGCCAGACCAGCATCATCCCCGTCCTGCTGGTCCTGCTCGGCTGCTTCGCCGTACGCGGTGAACGCGGCTCCGGAGCGCTGGTCGGCATCGGCGCCGCCCTTCAGCCCGCCGTGCTGCTCTTCGCGCCCCTGCTGTGGCTGACGGGCCGCAGGAAGGCCGCCGTGACCTCGGCGGGGACCTTCGCCGCCTCCACCGCGCTCGCGTGGGCCGCGATGCCCGGCGACTCCTGGGCGTACTGGGTGCACCATGTGGCGGGCGCCGGTCTCGGCGAACGGCCCGACTCCCTCGCCAACCAGTCCCTGCACGGCGCGCTGCTCCGGCTGGGCCTGGAGGGCCCCCTGGAGATCGTGCTCTTCGGCGTCCTGGCGGCGGCCGTCGTGTTCGTCGGACTGCGCCGCGCGGTCCGCCACGCGCGCGACGGGCAGCTGCTGCTCGCCGTGGCGCTGACCGGCTGCGCCGCGATCGCGGTCTCGCCGACCGCCTGGCAGCACCAGCTCCTGTGGGTGCTGCTGGCGCTCGTCGGCCGGGTCGGTACGCGCGCCAGGGACCGGCTGGTGTGGCCGGCCGTGGTGGTACTGGTGATGACCCTGCCCGGGAAGATGCTGCTGCCGAACATCGCGCTGCTCCATCCCGTGCGGGAGAACGTACCGCTGATCGCGGCGCTGGCGGCGGCCTGCGCGGTGCCGTTCCTGGCGCGTGCCTCGCCGTACTTCGAACGGCCCGTCGCGACCGAGTACGCCCGGCCCGTGCCCGCGCGCTGGAGCGCGGTCCCGCTGCTGCCGTTCTGGCGGCGGCTGCTCGGCCGCCCCAATCTGCTGCTCGAACTGCTGGTCATCCGTGTCGGCTACTCGGTCTACTCACATATCCGGCTGGTGGCGACCGGGGGCCGCGAGGCTGCCGAGGAGCACGGCCGCCAGGTCGTCTCGGTCGAGCGGGCGCTGGGCATCGACATCGAGCACTGGGTCAACCACGCGGTCGCGCGCACGGAGTGGGCCGAGAGCTTCTTCAACTTCTACTACACGTCCTTCCACTTCCTGGTGCCGCTGACGATCCTCGGTGTCCTGTACGTACGCCGGCCCGCCGACTACCGCTGGGCCCGCTCCTCGCTCGGCTTCGCCACGGTCCTCGCGCTGCTCGGCTTCTGGCTCTATCCGCTGGCACCGCCCCGGCTGATGCCGGGCATGGGCTTCATCGACACGGTGCACGGACCGCAGGATCTGACCAATCCGGACTACGGGGCGCTGACCGCGCTCACCAACCAGTACGCGGCGATGCCCTCGCTGCACTTCGGCTGGTCGCTGTGGTGCGGTGTGGTGATCGCCGTCCTGGCGCCGAGGCTCTGGATGAAACCGCTCGGTCTGCTCCATCCGCTCTTCACGGTCTGCGCGATCGTGGCCACGGGCAATCACTGGGTCCTGGACGCGGCGGGCGGCGCGGCGGTGGTGGGCGCGGGCCTCGGACTGACCTATCTGCTGGCGGGGCCGAGGCGACTGCTGCCACGGGTGGTGACGAAGACGGACCCGTTCCCGAAGGGGCTGAGCCCCGACGCGGCGGCCGGTGACGCGGCGGACGATGACGCGGCGGTCGCGGCCGGGGGAGGGGGAGGGGGAAGAGCGGCGCGGGAGCCCGGACAGGGGCGGTCCCGCTGACGGAGCATCGCTTACGGAACGGACCGCGGAACCGCGGAACGGTCTGCTGAACGGCTCATCGGGTGCGGTTCATCGGGTGCGGCTCAGCCGCGTCGGCGGCGGGCCTGCCGACGACCGGCGACGACCAGGACGAGTACGGCGGCGGCCGTAGCGATCAGACCGACGGCCGAACCTCCGACGGCCGGACCTCCGCCGCCCGTGCCATCGTCGCTCGTGCTGCCGCCCGTGCCATCGGCGTCGGCGGTTCCGGCTGACGGACCGGCCGTCCCGTCCGCCGTCCCGTCGGGTGTCCTGCCGGTCTCGGTCGACGAGGTGGCCGGGGCCCGGTCCGTCACCTGCTCCCCGCACCCCGTCGCCGGATAGCCGGATATCGCGCAGAGCAGCCCCTGACCGCTGTAGCGCAGCGGCTCCGCGACCGCCGCGAGCGCCTCCGCGGCCGTCGCGTCCTCGCCGAGCAGGGCGCACTCCGCCCGGAGCGCGGGCGCCCGCTCACCGGCCGGGGCATCGGCCGCCGTACCGGGGTCGACGACCACGCCGATCCGTTTGCGGCCCTCGCGCCCGGGAGTGTCACCGCAGATCGCGGCGAAGCCGGGCGCGTGGCGCGGCCGGGCGGCGTCCCCGCCGTCCTCGCTCACCGCGAAACGGAAGCCCGTGACGGTGCCGTCGGCGGGCCGGGCCGTGGCCGGACCCTGGGTGGCATAGCTCCAGCCGCCGCCGTCGCTCTCCCAGAAGGACCAGTAACGGTAGCCCGCCGCCTGGGCGTTCCCCGTACCCAGGGCACCGACGAGACAGACGGGAAGCAGGAGGACGACGAGCGCCGGGAGCCGGTGCCGGGCGCGGATCACGGCTGCGGGCTCGCCGGGCTCGCCGGACTCTGCGGGCCTTGCGGGCTGGGGGTTCGCGGGCCCTGGCCCTGCGGGGTCTCCGGTGTCTTCTTGCGGCCGTTGAGCAGGAAGCCCATGGCGACACAGGCGACCGCGCCGAAGCCGAGTATCCACAGCATCCCCTGGTCGCGACCGCTGTTCCCGTGCGCCGCGGCGGCGGCCGGAGCGGTGGCGGACGCCATGGGCCTGGGCGTCGGCCCCGTCGCGTTCAGCCGTTCCACGAGGTCGATCCCGCCGAAGTTGCGCGGGTCCGTGCCCGTGGCGTGGGCGGCGAAGATGAGCTGGGCGTAGGCCGCGGGCCCGTTCTCCTGGGCCCAGGCACCGGAGTTCCGCTTCAGCCACTCCAGCGCGCCGGACGCCTGGTCCCCGTATCCGGCGGCCGTCAGGGCGACGACGGCGTCCGCCGTGTTGCCGGTGTCCGGCAGCGGCGCGCTGTCCTCGGCGCCGGGCAGCGGCGGCTGGTCGAGATGGCCGGTCGCCGCGAGCGCGGAGGCCAGATAGGCGGCGCCGTTACGGGCGGCCCGTTCAGGGCCCGGGTCCGGCGTGGACACACAGGACGGCGCGGGACCGGCCTGCACCGGCCAGGCCATCATCCGCTTGCCGAGCCCGCCGAGCACGGCCGCGGCGGTGGCGTCGTCATTGGCGGTCAGGCTCCCCGCCTTGTCCGGCTGGTACGCGAACGCCCCCGCGTCCGCGCCCGATCCGGGGTCGCACGGGATCGAGAGGGCGACCAGCGCGTCATAGGCGCTCTTCTCCTCGGACGAGCGCATCGAGCTGGGCCGTACCCCGAAGGTGGTCAGCGCGCCGATCACCAGGGAGGTGGAATTCGCGTCGCTCGGCGTGCCGGGGAGATATCCCCAGCCGCCGTCCTTGTTCTGTACGGATCTGAGCCACTCCATGCTCTTTGCCATGGCGGGCCGTTGACCGCCGAGCGTGGCGAGCGCCTGCATGGCGGCGGCGGTGGAGTTGGAGTCCACCGCCGTCCTCTCGTCGCAGGGCACGGCGGGGTCGGGGCGGTACGCGGGGAAGGCGCCGTTGGCGCACTGCTGGCCCTTCAGCCAGCCGACGGCCTGGTCCGCCGGGCGGACACCGGCGGCGAACTGCCCCAGTATCGCCAGCGATTGGCGCCACACACCGTCGTAGGCCGGGTCCTTCTCGCCGTACAGCCCCGGCGGGACGGCGACGGGTGCGGGGGACGGCGCCGGCGCGGAGGCGGCGGGAGCCGGGGAGGGCGAGTCCGAGGAGGAACCGGAGGGGGAGTCCTTGGAACCCGAGGAGGAGCCGGGGGAGTCCGGGGAGGAGCCGGGGGAGGAGGCCGGTACATCGCCTCCCGCCACGGCGGCCGGAGCGACTGCCGCGCAGAGCAGGGTGGTTGCGGCGAGCGCCACTGCGTAGCGGCGAACGGTGGTCATGGCGGCTGGGCCTCTCCTGCGGGAGCCGGCGCGGGCACACCACCGCCCCTTCCGGCGAGACCGGCCCCCGTCGCGGTGGCCTCCCCCGCCGGTCGCGGCACTGGGTACCGGACTCCGGCCCCGTAATCCTCGACGATGCCGGCCGCCGGCGGTTCCGGCGGCACGAGCCGGTCACGACCGTGTACGGGGCTTTCCGGCCGTACCGCCGGTGACGGCGGCTCACGGTCGCTGGTCGGCGCCGGTTCCGCACCGGCCTTCCCCGTACGGGCATGATGGCGACCGCCCTACTCTATCGGCCGCGTACCCCTCTCCGTCGTCAGACGTATCTCTCCCGCCGGTCCCGGAACGCGCCCCGGAGCGCACCCCGGGCGCGCACCCGGGCGTTCACCCGGGCCGCCGAGACCGGTCCAGAGCCGCATCCGGTCGCATGCGGTCGCATCCGGTCGACATCCGGTCGGTGTTCAGCCGGCGTCCGGTCGGCAGCCGGTCGGCGTTCAGTCGCCGTCCGATCAGCGTCCGATCAACGCCCGGAAAGAATCCGACATCTCCGCAACGAATGTGCCATGTCGTCCGACAACCAGGTTAAGTCCAACGAACGGTCGGGAAACACTTGTCCGTTGCGGTGCCCACCCTCTTGTTGGCACTGTGTCTACGCGCGTATCTTGAGCCGACTTCCAGGCTTCCCGTACCACTCCCACACGCCGTGTCAGTACTGTCACCTCCGCACCGCCTTCGCACCGCCACCGCACAGTCACACGCGCACCCGCGCCCCGGGAGCACACCGGCGAGCACGCGGGAAAGCACCCGAGAGAACCCGTAGCAGAAAGAGCCCAACGTGCCCTCTTCCATACCCCCGGCCCTGCGCGGTCGGCGCGCCAAGCGGATCGCTCTGGCGCTCCCCGTCGGTCTGGTCGGAACGCTCATCGCGCTCCCGTTCACGGCGCAGGCGGCCCCGTCGGCCGACGCCGTGATCGCCGAGGTCTACGGCGGCGGCGGGAACTCCGGCGCCACCCTCACCAACGACTTCATCGAACTGGGCAACGCCGGCAGCGGTTCCTTCGACCTCACCGGCTGGTCCGTGCAGTATCTGCCCGGCGCTCCGACCGCCAGCAGCAAGTGGCAGGTCACCGCGCTGACCGGCGCGATCCCGGCGGGCGGCAGCTACCTCGTCGCCGAGAGCAAGGGCACCGGCGGCACCACCGCGCTGCCCACCCCGGACGCGTCCGGCTCCATCGCCATGTCGGGGACCAGCGGCACGGTGGCGCTCGTCCACTCCACCACCCCGCTGTCCTGCGTCACCGCCGCCGACTGCGCGGCCGACGGCAGCATCAAGGACGTGGTCGGCTTCGGTACCGCCACGGTCCGTGAGACCTCGCCGGTCCCGGGTGCGAGCAACACCGCCTCGGTCTCCCGGAACGCCTCCCTCACCGACACGGACAACAACGCGGCCGACCTGTCCGCGTCGGAGCCGAGCCCCCGTAACACCGCGGGCGGCGGCGGGGAGCCGGGCCCGGACCCGACACCCACGCCCACGCCGACGGGCTCCACGGACCCCACGGAGCCGCCCACGCCCCCCACCCCGGGTGAGCTGCGGATCCACGACATCCAGGGCAACACCCGGCTCTCCCCGCACGTGGGCAAGACCGTCACCAACGTTCCCGGTGTGGTCACCGGCGTACGCTCCACCGGCTCCTCGCGCGGCTTCTGGATCCAGGACTCGCAGCCGGACAACGACCCGGTCACCAGTGAGGGCGTCTTCGTCTTCACGGGCTCGACCACCCCGCAGGTCAAGGTCGGCGACTCGGTCCTGGTCACCGCCAAGGTCGCCGAGTACTACCCGGGCGGCGCCTCGTCCGGCGCGCAGTCCCTCACCGAGCTGAGCGGCCCGACCACCGTCGTGCTGTCCTCCGGCAACGCGGTTCCCTCGGTCGAGCTGGTCGACGCCAAGACCCTGCCCAAGGACTACGCCCCGAGCGTGGCGGGCGGGAACATCGAGCCGCTCACGCTCCAGCCCACCGTGTACGCGCTGGACTGGCTGGAGTCCCGTGAGGGCATGGTGATCCAGGTCGGCGACAGCCGGGTGGTCGGTGCCTCCAACTCGTACGGCGAGACCTGGATCACCACCAAGCCCACCAAGAACCCGACCCCGCGCGGTGGTGTGGTCTACACCGACTACGACGACCCGAACTCGGGCCGGCTGCTGGTCACCGCGCTGACCTCGGACAGGCCCGCGGCCAATGTGGGCGACACCCTCAAGGGCGCGACCGGTCCGGTCGACTACGGCACCTACGGCGGCTACAGCATCCAGGCGACCGCTCTCGGCGCGGTCACCAAGGGCGGTATCGAGCCGGAGGTCGCGGAGAAGGGCAGCGACGACGAGCTGTCCGTCGCCACGTACAACGTGGAGAACCTCGACCCCACGGACCCGCAGGACAAGTTCGACCGGCTGGCCCAGGGCATCGTCAAGCACCTCGGCTCGCCGGACATCCTGAGCCTGGAGGAGATCCAGGACAACAACGGCGCGAAGGACGACGGTACGGTCGCGTCCGACCAGACCCTCGCCAAGTTCATCGAGGCCATCAAGGCGGCGGGCGGCCCGGCGTACGAGTGGCGCTCGATCGACCCGCAGGACAAGACGGACGGCGGCGAGCCGGGCGGCAACATCCGTACGTCCTTCATCTACAACCCGCAGCGGGTCACCTTCGTGGACCGTCCGGGCGGTGACGCCACCACCGCGGTGGAGGTCGTCGGCACCGGCAAGAAGGACGCGGACATCTCCCTGTCGGTCTCCCCGGGCCGGATCAACCCCACCTCGGGCGCGTGGTCGAGCAGCCGCAAGCCGCTGGTCGGGGAGTTCCTGTTCCGCGGTGAGCAGGTCTTCGTCGTGGGCAACCACTTCAACTCGAAGGGCGGCGACCACCCCGTCCACGGGCGCTTCCAGCCCCCGACGCTGAGCTCGGAGACCCAGCGCCTGGCCCAGGCCAAGGAGGTCAACACCTTCGTGGCCGACCTGCTCGACAAGGACAAGGACGCGAAGGTCGTCGTCCTCGGCGACATCAACGACTACCAGTTCTCGGCACCGCTCGACGTGCTGACGAAGAAGGTCCTCAAGGACCTGATCAACACGCTGCCGAAGAACGAGCGCTACAGCTACGTCTACGACGGCAACTCCCAGACGCTGGACCACATCCTGGTCAGCAAGGGCGTCAAGGACCCGCAGTACGACGTGGTCCACATCAACGCGGAGTTCGCCGACCAGGCGAGCGACCACGACCCCCAGGTGGTCCGCTTCAAGTAACACCACCCCGGGTGGCCGGTCCGGCATCGCCGACCGGCACCCGCTGAACCACCGCTGACCTGTGGCGTGTACGGCTCCCCTCCCCGGGACCCGTACACGCCACAGCCATGTCCGCCGCCGCCTCCGGCCGCCGCGTGTCCGGGCACGGCCGGTGTGGCCGGTGTGACCGGTGTCAGGACTCAGGACACGGGGCGGCCGGCCGGACCGAGCAGCCGGAGTTCCTCCGCCGTGAGCCGGAGCGCGCCCGCCGCCAGGTTGTCGACGAGGTGTTCCGGGTCGCCCGTTCCCGGGATGGCCAGTACATGGGCGCCCTGCTCCAGGGTCCAGGCCAGACGGACCTGGGCGGGGGAGACACCGTGCGCGCGGGCCACGGCGTGGACCTGGTCGTGCTCGGTCCGGACGGCTCCGGCCTCGCGCCCCTCCCCGGCGATGGAGAAGAAGGGCACGAACGCGATGCCGTGCGCCGCGCACGCCCGGAGCATCTCGTCCCCGTCGGGTGTGTCGACGCCGTAGCGGTTCTGGACGCACACCACCGGTGCGATCTCCTGAGCCTGGGTCAGATGCTCCGGGCGGGCGCCGGAGATACCGAGGTGACGGACGAGCCCCGCGGCGCGCAGTTCGGCGAGGGCCCCGAAGTGCTCGCTGATGGACTCCTGGCCCATGAGGCGCAGATTGACCAGGTCGAGATGGTCGCGGCCGAGCTGGCGCAGATTCTCCTCGACCTGGCCGCGCAGCTGGTCGGGCCGCGCCGGGGTGACCCATTCGCCGTCGGCGTCCCGCGCGGGACCGACCTTGGTGGCGATGACGAGATCGTCCGGATACGGCGACAGCGCCGCGTTGATCAATTCGTTGGCGGAACGCAGCCGGGAGAAGTAGAAGGCCGCTGTGTCGATGTGGTTGACGCCGAGGCCGACCGCGCGGCGGAGTACGCCGATCGCCCGGCCGCGGTCGCTCGGGGTGCCCTGGTGGAAGGCGGCGCTGCCGGTCAGGCGCATGGCACCGAATCCGAGCCGGTTGACCGTGCGGTCACCGAGCGTCCATGTACCCGCGGTTGTCGCGGAGACCGTGTGCGTCGTCATCTTCCCCTTCAGCTCCATCAGCTCCATCCGATCGGCCGTCGCCCGTCACCGGTTCGAGGCACGGCGGTCCTGGAGTATGCGCGGGTGGCGGGCGTGGCGGAAAGGTGCGGAGCGCCGGGGGAATGTCACAGCGTGACCGGGAATCCCGCGTACGCGCCCGGGGTTGTCATGGGTGAGGCGGAAGTGCCGGGGCCAGGAGACGGCAGGCCGTCTCGATGTCCGTTCTGACCTGGTCGGTGGAGGCGCGGCCCGACAGCCAGGTGATCAGGGCCGCGTGCCAGGTGTGCTCGATGACGCGGACCGCGGAGAGCTGGGCCGGGGTGGGAGGTGTTCCGCCGGGGCGCGGGGTCATCGCGTCGAGGATGATCGCCGTCGTCCGGCGGGAGACCTCGTCCACCTCGCGGCTGACACCGCGGTCCGCGAAGGTCAGCGCGCGGATCATGGCGTCCGCGAGATGGGGGTCGCGCTGGAGGGCGCGGAAGGCGCGCATCAGGGTCTCGGCGACCCGGGCGCCGGGGTCCTCGGCGCTGGGCGGGCGTCTGCGGAGCGTGGTGTGGAGATGCTCCAGCCGGTCCTGCATCGTGGCGACCAGCAGATGGATCTTGGACGGGAAGTAGCGGTAGAGCGTGCCGAGGGCGACCCCCGCCTCCTCGGCGACCTCCCGCATCTGCACGGCGTCGAAGCCGCCCTGGCAGGCCAGTTGACGGGTGGCCGCCAGGATCCGGCGGCGGCGGGCCTCCTGGCGCTGGGTCAGCGGGGCCGACACCGTTCTGGGTTCCGCTGTCATCCCCGTCCGTCCCCACTCCATCGCGCTCCGCCGCCCTCCGGGCCGTACCGCGTGCTCCGGACGGCACAGCATGGCAGGGGCGCGCGTGGTGGCGCGAATCACCCGATCCCGCCGGTACAGCGACGCTACTTGCCGGTAAATTCGGAGCCTGTGGGCGAACAAGTCTGAAACTTGTTCTAGATTGACGCCGGCGGTTACGCTCCGGCGGAACTCGGAGAGCGCAGTGAGAAGGGGGCCGGGAGTGACCGCTGAGGCCATACGGGCGGGCACCGGAGCGCGGTCCCCGCGGCCCCGCGGATCCCATGACGTCCGGCCGGAACCGGCGGACCGTACGGCCGAACCCGCGGAGCGCACGCGGGAGTCGGCGGAGGGCACGGCGGAGGCGGCGGAGCGTTCGGCGGAGGCGGCGGGCCCGCGCGCCGGCGACGACCGGCCGCTGCGTATCGCCCTCCTCAGCTATAAGGGCAATCCTTTCTGCGGTGGACAGGGCGTCTACGTCCGTCATCTCTCCCGTGAACTCGCCCGCCTCGGACACAGCGTCGAGGTGATCGGCGCCCAGCCCTACCCCGTGCTCGACGAGGGCGTACCGCTCACCGAGCTGCCCAGCCTCGATCTCTACCGGCAGCCCGACCCCTTCCGCACCCCACGGCGTGACGAGTTCCGCGACTGGGTCGACGCCCTTGAGGTCGCCACGATGTGGACGGGCGGCTTTCCCGAGCCGCTGACCTTCTCGCTGCGCGCCCGGCGCCATCTCGCCGCCCGCGCCGGACAGTTCGATGTCGTCCACGACAACCAGACGCTCGGTTACGGACTCCTCGGCGATCTCGGCGCACCGCTGGTCACCACCATCCACCACCCCATCACCGTCGACCGCCGACTGGATCTCGACGCCGCCGAGGACTGGCGCAGACGGGCCTCCGTACGCCGCTGGTACGGCTTCACCCGGATGCAGGGGCGTGTCGCGCGCCGTCTGCCGTCCGTCCTCACCGTCTCCGGCTCCTCGAAGCAGGAGATCACCGACCAGCTCGGGGTACGGGCGGACCGTATCGACGTCGTGCACATCGGCGCCGACACGGAACTCTTCTCGCCCGACCCGGCCGTGCCCGAGATACCCGGCCGTATCGTCACCACCTCCAGCGCGGACGTCCCTCTCAAGGGCCTCGTCCATCTCATGGAGGCCCTCGCCAAGGTCCGCACCGAACATCCCGCCGCGCATCTCGTCGTCGTCGGCAGGCGCCCGGAGTCGGGACCGGTCGCGCGGGCCGTCGAACGGTACGGGCTCGAAGGCGCCGTCGAGTTCGTCAAGGGCATCTCCGACGCCGAGCTGGTGGAGCTGGTGCGCGGGGCGCAGATCGGCTGTGTGCCGTCCCTGTACGAAGGGTTCTCGCTGCCGGCCGCCGAGACGATGGCCACCGGTACACCGCTCGTCGCCACCACGGGAGGCGCCATCCCCGAGGTCGCGGGCGCGGACGGGGAGACCTGTCTGGCCGTACCGCCGGGCGACGCGGGCGCGTTGGCCGCCGCGCTGGGGCGGCTGCTCGACGACGCGGAGCTGCGCGCCCGGCTGGGCGCGGCGGGCCGGGAGCGGGTGCTGTCCCGGTTCACCTGGGCGCAGGCCGCCCGGGGTACCGCCGAGCTGTACCGCGCGGCGATCGCCCGGCAGGCCGGCGCCCGGCCCCGGCTCCGGTCCTGGTCCGGGCCCCGGTCCTGGCCCCGGTCCCGGCAGGCGCATCAGCCGCCGTCGCCGCTGCGGGACGCCGCCGCCGGGACGGCTCCCAGCGGCGCGAGCTGATGCCGTACCCGCCGCCGCTCGGGCCCGCCCGCGCGCGGTCCGTGTCCGTGCCACCCGCGCCCGCGTCACCCGCGCCCGTGCCGTAACGCCGCAATGCCGTCACGCCGTACCCCCCGTGCCGTACCCGTACGTCCGTACCCCGACCGCGAAAGCAGGACGACCCTGTGCTGACCGTGGACTTCACCCGCTTTCCGCTCGCCGCGGGCGACCGTGTGCTCGATCTGGGGTGCGGCGGGGGCCGGCACGCCTTCGAGTGTTACCGGCGGGGCGCCCAGGTCGTGGCTCTCGACCGGAACGGCGAGGAGATCCGCGAGGTCGCCAGGTGGTTCGCCGCGATGAAGGAGGCGGGGGAGGCCCCGCGGGGCGCCACCGCCACCGCGATGGAGGGTGACGCGCTCCAGCTCCCCTTCCCCGACGGGTCCTTCGACGTCGTCATCGTCTCCGAGGTGATGGAGCACATACCGGACGACAAGGGAGTGCTCGCCGAGGTGGTCCGGGTGCTGCGCCCCGGCGGGCGGATCGCGGTCACCGTGCCGAGGTACGGCCCGGAGAAGGTGTGCTGGGCGCTCTCCGACGCGTACCACGAGGTCGAGGGCGGCCATATCCGGATCTACAAGGCCGGCGAACTGCTGGGCAGGATCCGGGAGGCCGGGCTCAAGCCGTACGGCAGCCACCACGCGCACGCGCTGCACGCCCCGTACTGGTGGCTCAAGTGCGCGTTCGGCGTGGACAACGACAAGGTGCTGCCCGTCCGCGCGTACCACAAGCTGCTGGTCTGGGACATCATGAAGAAGCCCGCCGTCACCCGGGTCACCGAGCAGTTGCTGAACCCGGTGGTCGGCAAGAGCTTCGTGGTCTACGCGACCAAGCCACGCCTTCCCGCGGCGGACACGAATCCCGTGGCGGACCCGAAGTGACCTTGGCCGGCCGTGGGCCCGACGCCACGGAACATCTCGTCCTGCCCGGTGTGCTCACCGCGGAACAGGCCGCCGAGACCGTCGCCGGCGTCCTCGCCGTACAGCACCGGGACGGCGCGATCCCCTGGTTCCGGGGGCACCATCTCGACCCCTGGGACCATGTCGAGGCGGCCATGGCGCTGGACGCGGCGGGCGAACACACCGCGGCGGCACGGGCGTACGAGTGGCTCGCGAGGCATCAGAACGAGGACGGGTCCTGGTACGCGGCGTACGAGAACCCCGCCTGGGCGGGAGCCGGGGGCACGCGCGGGGCCGGGACCACGGGCGGTGCCGGGACCGCGGGCGCCGGTCCGCGGCACACCGCCGATCCCGGGCACACCGCCCGCTCGGGTCGCACCGCCGATCCGGGTCACACCATCGCCGTCCCCGGCGATCCGGGGCGCGAGACCAACTTCGTCGCGTACGCCGCCGTCGGCGTCTGGCACCACTATCTGGCCACCGGCGACGACGCGTTCCTCGACCGGATGTGGCCCGTCGTCCACGCGGCGATCGAGTTCGTCCTCGTACTCCAGCAGCCCGGCGGGCAGATCGGCTGGAAGCGGGAGGCGGACGGCACGCCCGTCGACGACGCGCTGCTGACCGGGAGTTCGTCCGTGCACCAGGCACTGCGCTGCGCGCTCGCGATCGCCGAGGAACGCGAGGAGCCGCAGCCCGACTGGGAGTTGGCGGCGGGCGCGCTCGGGCACGCGATACGCCGCCATCCCGAGCGCTTCCTCGACAAGTCCCGCTACTCGATGGACTGGTACTACCCCGTGCTCGGCGGCGCGGTGACCGGAGCGGAGGCCACGGCGCGGATCGCGGCGGGCTGGGACCGCTTCGTGGTGCCGGGCCTCGGGGTGCGCTGTGTGGTGCCCAACCCCTGGGTGACGGGCGGTGAGAGCTGTGAACTCGCCCTGGCTCTCTGGGTGATGGGCGAGTCCGACCGGGCGCTGGAGGTGCTCCAGTCCATCCAGCATCTGCGCGCCGAGGGCGGGATGTACTGGACGGGTTATGTCTTCGAGGGCAACCGCGCCGTCTGGCCGGAGGAACTCACCACCTGGACGGCGGGTTCGCTGCTGCTCGCGGTGGCCGCGCTCGGGGGGGACGAGGCGACCACGGCGGTGTTCGGCGGCGAGCGACTGCCGCGCGGGCTGGACCCCGACTGCTGCCGCTGAGGCGGCGCACCCGCCGGAACGGACCGGAACGGGGCGGCGCCCGGTCGGCGGGCCGAGTGCCGGCCGGACCGGGCGGGGCCCGTCGGTCAGAGGCGGCGCACCCGGCCCGCGATGCCGTGGCCGATGGCCAGATAGACGACGGCGGCGAGTCCGTAACCGCAGACGACACGGGCCCATGCCTCGTCGAAGGTGAACAGGTCGTAGGACCAGCCGGCCAGCCAGCGTGCCGCGTCCTGGACGAACTCCACCAGGTCGTTGGCGCGGTTGGCGTCCAACAGGTACATCAAGATCCACAGGCCCAGGATGAAGGCCATGATGTCCGCGACGACGACGATGACCGTCGCCGCGGAGCCGCTTCCACTGCGATGACGTGAGGACATGTCCAGCGTGTTGCCGCTGATGGGCGGGTGAAACCCGGACGGCCCCCGCCGGGTGGCGGGGGCACGGGGGCGGCGTGACGCTTCAGGCAGTCCGCCAGGGAGGTCCGCCGTGTCCGTCGAGGCCCGCACCACCGCCGGCGGTCCGATACGCCGAGTCGTACCGGCACTGCTCCTGGCCTGCGCGTTGTTGCTGCCCCTGGCCGCGTGCGGCAGCGGCGGCGACCAGGGAGGAACGGGCGCGGACACACCGGCGGCGGTGGAGACGACGAGTTCGGCGCGGACACAGAAATTCGCCAAGACCCGTTTCGTCGCCAACGCCGGGCTGGCGGCGGGCGCCACCTACCAGTGGATCGTCAAGCCGTATCGCGCGGGCACGTTCAAGAAGGGCGCGAGCGGCCGTAAGTTCGCCCTGATCAAGGCCGGTCTCGCGGGCGCCTTCGCCTACAACCGGCTCAAGGCGGCAGCCGAGAACGCCAAGGGGGACCCGCTGCTCGCCGAGGCGATGGGCCCGCTCGCCGCCGGGATCGCGTCGCTCAAGGGGATCGGCGCCAAGCTCGGCAAGGGGGAGGCGGGAGGCGCCGAGGTCGGGATGTTCGAGACGGTCATCAACGACGTCAAGGACGCGGGCAGCGGCGCGGGCGCCGTCGTGAAGGACAAGGTGCCGTCGGTGACGCAGTTGAGCCGCGGCTGACCGCCGGTACGGACCTCCTGCCCCGGACCTCCTGCCCCGGACCTCCCTCCCTTCCGGGCCCGCGGCGATAACCGCTGGCCGCACGGGACATGGCTGCCTACTGTGCGCCGTATGACGCTTCTGGGACATGACCGCTACTGCGACGAGATCGTGGGACAGACCGAGCGGCTGAGGTCCGCCCTCGCCGGTGCCGATCTCTCCGTGACCGTGCCGAGCTGCCTCGACTGGACACTGGGAGAGCTCGCACTCCATGTGGGCCGGGCACACCGCTGGGCGGAGACGATCGTACGGACCCGGGCCGAGGAGGACATCCCCGACGGCGGGGTGCCGGACTTCGAGGTCCCCGGCGGTTCCGGTTCCGGCTCCGGCGCCGGTCCCGATCCGGCCGCGCTGGACGCCTGGCTGGCGGAGGGGGCGGAGAAGATCGCCGCCACCCTGCGGGCGGTCGCTCCCGAAACCGCGGTCTGGAGCTGGGGCTGGGAGCGGAACGCCGGCTTCTGGGCCCGGCGGATGACCCATGAGACGGTGATCCACCGGGCCGACGCGGCGCTGGCGGCGGGGGTGCCGTACGAGGTCGCTCCGGAGGTCGCGGCCGACGCGATCGACGAGTGGCTCCAGTGCCTCACCTTCGCCCAGGCCGCCGGTGACCCGGAGGCGGCCGAACTACGCGGCGGGGGCCGCAGCATCCATCTGCACGCGACGGACACGGCGGACATGGCGGGCGCGGCGGGCGCGGAGGGCGCCGAGTGGCTGATCGAGTTCGGTGACGACGGTTTCACCTGGCGACGCGGCCACGAGAAGGCGACGGTCGCGCTCCGTGGCCCGCTCACCGAGGTGCTGCGGGTCTTCTACCGCCGGCTGCCCGCCGACAGCGAGCTGGTCGAGGTGCTGGGGGACGCGAAGCTGCTGGACTTCTGGCTGGAGCGGGCGACGTTCGGCTGACGCGGACCGCCCCCGGCCCGGCTTCCCGTACGGCCGCTCCTCGTACGTACGGCCGCCGGGCACCGGCAACGACAACGGCCTCCCGC